>CANQFW010000126.1 GCA_947599995.1 uncultured Clostridia bacterium | reverse complement strand
TCACATTTAGCATGGGTATATGATATTTATTGTAGAACAGGAGTAAAAGTATCCTTTCCAATAATAGCAGATAGAAACGGGGAAATAGCAAGAAAGTATGGAATGATATCAAATGATATAAGTAATACAGAAACAGTTAGAAATGTCTTTGTAATTGATGATAAAGGAATAATAAGAACAATTTTAATTTATCCATTAAATATTGGAAGATTTATTCCAGAAATAATAAGAATTGTTGAAGCTCTGCAAATGGCAGAATGCACAGAAGGCTCAACTCCAGCAAACTGGATACCAAATCAGCCAGTAATTGTTCCAGCACCAAAAACTTTTGAAAGTTTATTAGAAAGGAATGAAGAAATTGAAAAAAATAGAAATGGAATGAGCTGGTATTTAAGTTTTAAAAATCCATCAGAAAAATGTATGGAGGAAAATGAAAAAAAGAAATTGGAATAAATGCAAAATAATGAAAAATACAAAAGAAAGGGAGTATATGTTAAATGAAAGAAGTATTATTAGGAATGAAAAATATATTTATTAACAAGATAAAAATGGCAAAGAGATATTAACAAAAGATGTAATAATAAGTGGGAATATATAATAAGATTAAAATTATTAGGAGAAGAGATAAAATGTTTACAAAAGGCAGAGAATAAGGAAGAAATAAAATATTGGTAAAATTTAGAATATGGAGAAGTAAGAATAGAAAAAGGAGCAAATGTAAAAAATATTATGAAAATAAAAAAATTTAATCTTTATCACTGCAAGTTGTTTGTTAAATTTGCCAATTTCAAGATAAGATGATATAATATAGGTAGATATTGTAAAAGAGCAAAGTAAACGAAAGTTTATGACGCAAAGCCAAAGGTCTAAAAGTTTTAAAACTCAAGATAGCTGGGTTGCACGAAAGAAAAGGAGGAATTTATTATGAGTAAGAAAAAAATATTAAAAATTATTGGTATAGTATTACTAGTGATTATTATAATATTTTTGATTTATACTATTAGAAATTATATAATCATTTCTAATTTGCAAAATAAAATGTCAAACTATTCAAATAGCACAAATTATTATACAAAATCTGTTACAACAGAAAGTGACGCATCAGTTGTTACAATGAAATATTACAAAAAAAACAATAAAGAAGTAGTATTTATAGAAAGAAACCTTAATGGAGAGATTTCAAAAATATCAATGTACAATAACGGAGAAAGAAAAGATACATTTTGGGATAACAAAGACAGTAAAGTAGCTAAATTAAATAGTGATGGACTTATGGCAGTAAATATTTATAATGGTATAGAAACAGATAATAAATGGCAAACATTTTTAGGAGGTATGTTAGCAAGTATAAAATCTACTAATTGTGATGGAAAAGAATGTTATAGGATAAAAGGTTTTTTATCAACAACTCTACTAAACACTAAAGAATCAGAAGTTTATATAGAAAAAGATACAGGATTATACTTAAAAAGAATAGATGAAGGAATAACCTCAGAAAGAGAATATGAATTCGATAACGTAGATGATTCAATATTTGTAGAGCCTGATATAAGTCAATATACACTAAAAGAAAACGAATAAGAAATAAATATCCCCCAGTTATACTGGGGGGATATTTATTGGTATGACGAGCATGCCATAAATCTAGGGTGAAAGTCCAAAGGGACGTATTTCAGAAAAAGATATGATAATACATTTGAAAAAATATTTGACGATAAAAAACAGAAAGTAGAATCAGCAATAGAAATAAATGACATAAAATCGATTGTGGAGCAATAATTTAAATATAATATAAAAAAAGTATTGAGAAAAATAAAAAAAATGATATCTTTATGAAGAAGGTGAAGATTATGAAGGATTCAAGAATAGAAAAATTAGCTAGCAATTTATTAAAGCATTCTATAAATTTACAAAAAGGAGAAAAAATATTAATAGAAGTAAAAATAGGAACTAATAGGAATATAATTTAGTTCCTATTCATTTAATTAAAAATCAAAAAAGAATTCATCATAATTTTTATTTTCAAAAATTAAAGCACCATCATTATATATTTTTTTGACCTCTTTATTGACTAATATACAAGGTATAATTGGAGTTAATAAGAAATAAAAATGTTGACATTTTGAATATAGAATATTAAAATATATGTAGAACAGAGTATTGCTTATGAAAAAATTAATTATCTTTTAATGAAATTGAATAATTGAAGAAAGAAAGATGCGTATGAGTGAAAAGGAAATTGATGAATTATTTGAAATGTTTCAAAACGATGATTTAGAAGCTTTTATGGAAAAATATGGTGGTAGCTATAAAAATATGCCTATTGATGAGATAAATGAAAATATTATTGATGAAATATATAAAAATATAATGCAAAGAATCGAGCAAGGAAATTATGAATATTTCACTACTAAAAGAGATAATAAGGAAACAATAAAAATTTACATTGAGTTAATGAGTGGCTCATCTAAAAAAGAAGATTTTAAAGAATTTGCAAAGGATTGTTTAACACGAGAGAAGATAA
>CANQFW010000125.1 GCA_947599995.1 uncultured Clostridia bacterium | reverse complement strand
GAACCAACAAAAATAGGGCTTTTGTATCACCCAAAGATAGAATTCTCTCAGACTTTATTTTAATTTATTATGCATAAATATTATAATTTTTTTAAATTATGTGTTTATTAATAATAATATTTATTGCAGAGCTCTTATTTTATAATTCCGTAAATAAAGTTAATTTTTGTGAAATTTTTGTGAAACATATTTACAATAAAAAATTAAAATGATATATTAGCCTCAAATAATCAAAAGAGTAAGGGAGGAAAAGAGTGTGATAGAAGTAAAAAATGTCACTAAAAAGTACGGAAGCTTTGTAGCCGTAGATGATATTAGCTTTTCAATTGCTGATGGAGAAATAGTTGGCTTTCTAGGACCAAATGGAGCAGGAAAAAGTACAACGATGAATGCCATGACTGGTTTTATTGAACAAACAAAGGGTGAAATTATTATAAATGGTTTTGATACCATAAAGAAACCGAAAAAAGCTAAAGAGCAAATTGGATATATGCCAGAGGGTGTTCCTGTATATGGTGATTTGACGGTAAAAGAATTTGTGACATATATGGCTGAATTAAAAAAGGTTAAAGGGAAAGAGAAGAAAGAAACTGTTAAAGAGTCTATTGAAAAGACAGGGCTTTCTGAAATTCAAAATAAACTCATAAAGAATTTATCAAGAGGACAAAAGCAAAGGGTAAGTTTAGCTGGGGCTTTAGTTGGAAATCCGAAAGTATTAATTTTGGATGAGCCAACTGTTGGGTTAGATCCAAAGCAAATAACAGAGATAAGAAGTCTGATTAAGGAAATTGGAAAAAAACATACAGTACTCCTAAGTTCGCATATTCTTTCAGAAGTAAGTCAGATATGTAATAAAGTTGTGATTATAAATAAGGGGAAAATTGTTGCAGTGGATACTCCAGAAAACCTTGAAAATAAGGTAGCAAATAATAATGTAATTTATGTTACTGTTGAGGACAATGAAAATAGAATGGACAGTATCAAAGAAAAAATTAGCGGAATTAAAGAAATTAATTTAGTTTCTGAAAATGAAGATAAAACTAAAAAATATATTATTACTGCTGAAAAGGATATAGATTTAAGAAAAAAAATATTTAATGAATTTGCAAAAGAAAATATAACTATTTTTGAGATGAAAAAGCCAGAGGCAACACTTGAAGATGCATTTATGAAAATTATAGGTGAAGGAGGAGAAAAGTAATGTGGGCAGTATTTAAAAAAGAATTTAAAAGTTATTTTTTATCTCCAATAGGATATGTTGTTATGGGAATATTTTTGCTTGTATTTAGTGTGTTCTTTTATTTAACTTCATTAGGGAATGGAAGTGTAGACTTAGGAGGATTATATTATTATACAGCACTATATGGCTTAATGATTATTGTTCCAATTCTTACAATGAGAATGTTTGCTGAGGAAAGAAAGTCTGGAACGGAGCAATTAATCTTAACTTCACCGGTAAGTATGGCTGGAGTTGTATTTGGAAAACTATTAGCAGCTCTTGCTGTGATTGTGATTACATTATTGATGTCCTTTATGTACTTCTTTATTGTAAATTATTTCGGTAATCCAAATATAAAGGTTGTATTAGTACATATGTTAGGATTTATATTGGTAAGCACAGCCGCTCTTTCAATTGGAATGTTTGCGTCGAGTTTAACTGAAAATCAAATTATATCTGGGGTTATTACAATAGCATTTTTGATTTTATCACTATATGCTCAAGATCTTAATAGTAATTTGGCAAGTTTATCTATAATGAATTTCTATCAGAAATTTCCATCAGGGGTTATTTCGCTTAGCGAAGTGGTAGGACTAATATCATTGACGGCGATGTTTGTAGCATTCACTATAATTGTTATGCAAAGAAGAAAGTTAGTAAAATAGAGGAGAGGAAAAGTGAAAAAAATTTTAGGAATTATAAAAAATAAATGGTTAATTAAAGGTACAACAACATTAATCCTAATAGCTATTGTAATTGCATGCTATGTATTGCTAAATAAGTTAGTAGATAAGGTTAATGTTGAAGATATTGACTTGACTGAAAAGAAACTGTATTCTTTATCTGATGAAACTAAAAATAAGGTATCTGAATTAAATAATGAAATTACTATACAATTAATTAATATGAAAGATGAGACTTATTTAAAAGATTATGCTAAAAAGTATTCGACTATAAATAAAAATATCACAGTAGAGGAAATAGATGATATATCTTCAAGAACAGATTTGAAGACAAAATATAATATTCAAGATACGGATGAAATAATAGTAATAAAATCTAATGAAAAAGAGAAAACTTTAACATCAAGTGATTTATATACTTATGATTATTCTACTTATCAACAAATTGACACAACAGAAGAGGCAATTACTAATGCCATTGTTGAAGTAACTTTAGAAAAAAAACCAAAGATTTATATATTTTCAGGAAATACATATTATGACCCAAAGGCAGTATTGTCTAGTGTAGTTACAAAACTTGAAGGAGATTCTAATGAGGTTGAGTATTTAGACATTTTATCTAAAGGAGA
This sequence comes from uncultured Clostridia bacterium, assembly GCA_947599995.1. Taxonomy (GTDB): domain Bacteria; phylum Bacillota; class Clostridia; order TANB77; family CAG-508; genus CAG-269. Next base: position 81 of record CANQFW010000125.1, on the reverse strand, counting down.
GGTCCCAGAAGATTGTGATGCTCTAATTATAACTACATTAAAAAGTGATTTGTCTGAATTAGAAAGAGATAAAATCTTAGA
>CANQFW010000124.1 GCA_947599995.1 uncultured Clostridia bacterium | reverse complement strand
GTGTAATGACTAGGAAAGATTTGAAAGAATTTAGGCATAGAAAACAATACATAAAATCAAAATTGGAGTTTCTAAAAGAAGAAGAAACTAGAATAATGCATATTACTCAAAATTTAGATGGAATGCCTCATGCTAAAAATAAAACAAGTTATGAAGTGGAAAAGTATTTAGATGAAAAAAATGAAATAATAAATAAAGAACTGCAACAATTCAAAGAATATACTAATGAAATTTATGAACAACTTAATCAACTAAAACCACTCTATGCAACTATATTACAAGAAAATTATATAAATGGAAAATCATTAGAAGAGGTTGCAGTAGCAGTTCATTATAGTTATTATAAAACTTGTCATCTTAACGGAGAAGCTCTTAACGAGTTTGATAAATTAGATAAAAATAAAAGTGAGCAAAAAAAAGCAAGAAAGGGCAAATAAAAATATGCTATTATAGTATTATCATAGTTATGTAGTAGAGGTAATTCCATTAAAATAATGGGTTGCCTCTAATTTTTATAATATATTTTCAATTGTGTTCTAGAAAAGAGGTATATTATGAAAATTGAAAATGCAGAAATCAAAACTATGGAATTAGCAAAATTAAAACCAGCAAAATACAATCCAAGAATTGAGTTACAACCAGATGATGATACTTATAAAAGAATAAAAGCAAGTATTACAAAATTTGGATTAGTTGATCCATTAGTTGTTAATAAAAGGAATGGATTAAATATAATAGTTGGTGGACATCAAAGATATAACATATTAAAAGACCTAGGATACAAAGAAGTACAATGTGTTTTAGTAGATTTAGATGAAGTTGATGAAATAGAACTAAATTTATCTCTAAATAAAAATGTTGGGTTTTGGGATAATGATAAGTTAAAAGATATTTTTGTGAATATTGATTTTGATGAAGAACAAAAATATGTAACTGGATTTTCAGAAGAAGAAATTGAAGATTTATTAAAACAAAATGAAGAAGTACAAGAGGATAATTTTGATGTAGAAGAAATATTAAATGAAGTAAAAGAAAATCCAATATGTAAACTAGGAGATATATGGAAATTAGGGCAACACAGACTAATGTGTGGAGATAGTACAAATAAAAATGATATTGAAAAGTTAGTAAATGGAGAAATGATTAAATGTTTATTTACATCTCCTCCATATAATATGGGTGCTAATCTATATGAAAATTATACAGATAATTTAGAAAGCCAAAAGTACATAGACTTTAATTTAAAAGTAGTAAAAAATTGGATTGAATTTATAAAAGGCTATTTATTTTGGAATATTAGTTATAACAAAAATACTAGATGGGAATTTATTGAAATACTATATAGAATGATAAAAGAAACTAAATTAAGATATATGGAATTGATAGTTTGGGATAAAGGTCATGGAATGCCAATTGTATCAAAAGATATGTTAACAAGACAATATGAGGATATACTAATGTTAGGGGATGATGAAAGTATCTCAAATGAAATGGAGTTATATTATTTAGGAACAACAGAGAAAAGAGGATATTTCAATAAAACAAGAGGAAAAGGAATTACGAATTATTGGAAAATAGGAACTGGTAATACACAATTAGAAAATCACAAAGCATGTTTTCCAGTAGAATTACCAGCTAGAGCAATTAAATTAACAACTCAAAAAAATGATATTGTGGCTGATTGTTTTGGAGGTTCTGGAACCACATTGATAGCTGCAGAACAATTAGATAGAAGATGTTTTATGATGGAACTAGATCCAGAATATTGCGATGTAATTATTAAGAGATGGGAGAGTTATACTGGAAAGAAAGCAGAAAGAATAAAATAATAGAAAGGATGATAAGGTAATGTGGATATTAAAGCGATTAAAGAAAAATATGATAATAATGTTCCATTAGAAAAGATTGCCAAGAAACACCATATTACTTTGAAAAAATTAAATTCTATAATAAAAACTCAAGATTGGCACAGAAAAAGAAGAGGTGGAACAAAAGGAAATAAAGGCGGTCGAGGAGTTAAAGGAAATAAGGGTAATAAGAAAGCCCATCCACCAAAGGACAACCAAAATGCAGTAGTAACTGGATATTATTCAAAATTTAGAAATTTATTTTCAGAAGAAGAGCAAGCAATCCTAAATTCTAATAATATTCCAACAGAGTTAGAACAAATCCAACATGAAATAGATACATGTGATATGTTAGAGTATAGATATTTAAAGAAAATTAAAGAACTGAAAGAAAAACAAAAGGATTTAACAATTGTTACAATGAATAAATATGGAACACAAGTTTCAACAGAGGCAAAAAGAACAGATGAACTTATAGATAAGTTCAATAAATCTCTTATAATGGTACAAAATGAAAGAAGAAAGGCAATTGACTTAAAATATAAAATAAAACAAGGCATTAAGGAAAACAATGAAAATAACATAAATATCAATATAAATAGTGATAATAAAAATAAATCTACAGATATTTTAGAGAGTATAAGTAAACAATTGTGGGGTGATTATGATGACACAAACACAAACTGAACCATTTCCACTTTCACAAAAATATTTAGACTTTTTAAGATATATTGCAAGTGCCGAATTTTTAGAGGGAACTACATCAGCTGGTAAAACCACTGTTGCAGTTCC
>CANQFW010000123.1 GCA_947599995.1 uncultured Clostridia bacterium | reverse complement strand
ACCCATACGCATTCCAGTATATAAACTTAATAAAAATTGATAGTGATATTTATATGCAGTATCATTCATAATAGCATTAATAAATTGTTTTTGTTCTTCAATAGTAAAACCATGTACAATTTTATCTTTTTTACTAGAATTTGGTTTGCTAAATTCAATTTTGTCATCTAAAATATTATAACTTATTATATTTTTTCTTACAGCCCTTTTAAAAGTATTATTTACAACACCATAAATCTTTCCAATAACAGAATTAGAATATTTAGTAATATAAAATAGAAAATCTTTTACATCATTTTCAGTTATTTTTTGAATTTCCATATCAGCCATATAATGACCACAAATTTGATTATATGTATTTAATTTTCTAACATAAGAACTATCACTTAATTTATTAAGTTTATAGCCACTATCAATAAATTCTTTTGTTAGATCCTTAAAAATAATTTTGTTTTTATCAACGTAACTATTAGTATTTAATTCAGTAATAATTTTTTCTAATTTTGTTTTTACTTCTTGTCTAGTCTTTCCATATATTGTCTTACGTTTTCTTTTGCCAGTTTTTTCATCATACATAGCAATAGTATATTCAGTTACCCAAAGTTTCTTTCCATTTATTGTTCTTTGGAAAATAGTTCCTTCTCCATTTCCACGTTTTTTAGTTGTTCCCATAAATAAAAATTCCTCCATTTTCAAAATATTTTTTTATAAAACACTTGAAAATGAAGTAATTTATATATATAATATAAACGTAAATTCACTTTCAAGTGAGTTTATCCTTTGGATAATGTGTGGTGTCCGCAAAACAAAACACATTATCCTTTTTTTATAAGTAATCTGATAAGCTACTTATAATATTACCATCATTATATAAATAATGATCTGCAAATCTAATAGATTTTATTTTTTTATCTTTAATATATAGTATTATATTATTTGAATTACTATTTTTTATTCGAAATCCTAATGTATTTTCACCATCTAAGGAATCAAGACTATCATCCCTGGTTATTTTATCAACATCTATATTACATTGTTTAGCAATATTATTAAAATTGTTTATTTCTTCTTCAGATATAAATTCAGTTAATACAGATGTAGGTGGTTCATTAGGATTTGCCATTGCAAATAGCATTAATCCAACTAATAATACAATTAAGATAATTACTATTATCCATTGCTTATTCAATTTAATCCCCCCTTACTTTTAAATGCACTTTTATTTTTAGACTCGACAACTCTTCCTAGAATTTTAATTCTGCTGATATCAGTAATCTTTAAATCTATGTTTTTATACATAGGATTTAAAGCAAGTAATTTATAGTAGGTTTTATCATCACTTAAAATAAATTTTCTAATAGTATTTTTGTTTTCAATATTAATTAGTAAAGTTGCTTCATCTTCAATAAAGTCTTGTTTATATACTAATGCAATATCTCCAATATCTAATAAAGGATACATTGCATCATCTTCAGATACAAATTCAAAATATTTGTCATCAGTTCTTTCTTCAATTAACTTAGAAAAATGTATTCCAAAATAATTAGCCAAAAGCACAATTTTATCCATACGTGGTAATTTTTGACCATTACACCAGCTAGATATAGTCGAACTCTTTAAAGACAAATCTCTTACTAGATCATCCTGAATTTTATTATTTAGTTGCATATAATAATTAAGATTATTTGCAAAAATTTTTCTATAAGTATCATCTTTTGATAGCATAAAAAAAACCTCCTTCTCTATGAACTGACACTATTATAACACTTAAAGTAAAAAAAAACAATAAAAAAGTTGAATTTTTTTTACTAAAAGTATTGACATTCCACTCAAAGTGTAATAGAATAACCATAAATTAAGGAAAGGAGAATGAATATGTTTAAAATTACCTTAACTGCTGCAAGAGTAAATGCAGGTTACACACTTGATGAAGTGGCTGAAAAGATGCGTAAAAGTAAGAGCACAATAATAGCTTGGGAAAAAGGTAAGACACCAATTGATGTATATAATTTTAAAAAATTATGTGAGCTTTATAAGGCACCCACAGAGTTTATTAATTTGCCCTTAAATTCCACTCAAAGTGGAATAGAACAGGAGGAAAAATGAAAAAAATAATTTTAAATTGCGGACACCACACAAAGAAGGAGGAAAAAAATGAAAGAATTAAAAGATGATGTATTTTATAGTCCAACACAATTTGCAGATCTAAGAGGATGTAGTGTACCAACTGCACAAGAGATTTTTAATTCAAAAGATTTCCCAAGTGAAAGTTTTGGAAAAGAAAAGGTTGCACTAGGAAGTGCTATAAGAGAATGGTACAGAAAAAAAAGAGTGAAAGGAGAAAACAATGAAAATTAAAAATAAAAAAAAGTTTGTAGCAAGAATATCTGAATTAATAGTTTTTATAGCAACTTTAATATTAACACCACTAGCAATAAATTATGCAAGTACATTAAGAGGACATAAAGCATTTGGTGGAGAATACCTAGTTCCAGTATTGGGAATGTTAATTATTCTAATAATAGAAACAATTTATGAAGAAAGTAAAAATAAGAAGAATAGGAGGAAATAATTATGGAAGATGAAAGATGTGATGAAGAATCAGTAGTATTTAATGCAATGGTAAACGAAGATGAAATGATAATTGCTATTGAAGAATACGAAAATTTAAAAAAGGAAATAGAGTATTTGAAA
>CANQFW010000122.1 GCA_947599995.1 uncultured Clostridia bacterium | reverse complement strand
CTTCTTCATTTTCCTCCTTCTATTTTTCGGTATCAAAGCGCAAAAAGCAAGACTAATAACCTATTTTTTCATAGGCTCCAGTCTTGGTGGTTATTTACTATTTTTATTCTTTTTATTTTGCTAAAATTATAGCACTCTACAGTGCAAGCACTTTTATTTCTTTTACTCTTTTGCATTTTCATACCTTCTTTTTACTTTCGTTTTTACTCTTTTAGTTTATACTATTGCTTATAATTTTGCAAGTATTTTTTTATATTTTTATTATTGTTCATTTTAGAAACCCAATCTAATTGATTTTAAGCTTTTAAATTTTCATAAACATTTTCTATTTTACCCATTTCCTTTACTAGATTTTCTACTCTTTCTATTCATATATCATTCATATCTAATATAGTGAAATAAAAAGCTATAGAAAAATATCTAATAACATATCAGCAAAAATTTATGCAAGTTAGAAAAGATAAAGAAAATAAAAAACTTACCCAAGATTTTGAACATTGGAAGAAACAAGCTAAAGAAAAAATTAATCTTATGAAAAAAGGTAAACTTACTGAAAATGAAGTTTATGAGTGGATTTTGAATAATAAAAATTTAGACTAACATATTTTTTACATATGTTAGTCTTTTTGATTTTCCTGTTCTACTGTATCAAACATAGGCTCTATAAAAAATTCTCCTAAAGTAATTCCAAAACCTTCACAAATGTGTAATAAAGTATCTAATTTTAATAGTTCGGTTTTCCCACTCATAAATGTTGAAATAGTTGAACATGGTATCCCCGAAAGTTTGCACAATTTCCATACATTCATATTTTTTTCTTTTAAATAATATTTAATTCTTTTTCTTATTGCATCAGATAATTTCATTTTTATTCTCCTAAAAATATAAAATTCAATAAAATTATATCCAAACACAATAATTCACCACTTTGGCACATTGAAAAAAATATTATTTTTTTCAATGTATCGAACTAATTTGTTGCATTGAAAATTTTAATGTGCTATAATTTAAACAGCTTCAATTTACCAAACTATATAAATTAAAAATAAGAATTTTGAAAATATCGTTGCAAGAAAAATAGTAAACTGCTATAATATAAGTGTAAAAATTAAAGAACAAAGGATATATTTTGAGATGAACAAAATCGCTGAAAGCATTGATACTGTATATATATATATATATATATATTACGGGCTTTAATTTTATAAATCATTTATATAGGCATAAGGCTATTTTTCCATATGCATTTTTGCTTTGTCAAAAATGTATAAGCAAAAATAGTCTTTTTGTTGCTTGAATTTTAAAAAAAAATAATATGTCTTTTACAAAAGACAAAGGAGATAAATTTAATTATGAAAAATATTAATATGAATTTTTATAAAAATACATATGGTATAACACTTATTTCTTTAGTTATAACAATAATAGTATTATTAATTTTAGCAGGAGTAACAATAAATTTAGTATTAAATGGTCGGATTAATAGATAAAGCACAAAGAGCAAAAGATGTAACACAAAGAGAATACATAATAGAATTAGCTCAAATAGAAGTATTAGAAAAACAAACAAATAACCAAGGAAAAATAACAGAAGAAGAATTTAAAGGAATACTTGCTAATTATTTTACTTTTGACCCAGAAAGTGAATTGCCAGAAGATTTATCAGAATTAACTTTAACAACAAAGGACGGAAAATATAGCGATATATTAGCTTCAGAAATATATAATGGAAGATTTGAAAAAAAAGAACTTATTTCACAAGATGAGTCATATGTAGGATATTTTGCAGATATAGAAGGAGATGGAACAGTAGATGGAATAATATATGCAGATTTAGCAAAGGGAAATACAGGAAGCGGAAAATGGTATAACAGTAACGGAACCTATACTATACCAAAAGAAAAGGATGTAAGCACATTAAAACAATATTATATAAAAGAAGAAGCACATGAAGAAAGTGGATTTGATAGCAAGCCAGTGTTAGCTCCAATAGAAAATCAAGAAGGTAAAAAAGATAGATTTTATGTAATGGCATTAAAAAATATTGGTGACCAAGAAAAAGGAGAAACATATTGTTGGTATTCTGCGGCATCATCTGCGGGAGGGACATCAAGTGGATTTGGAGGAGGAAAGAAAAACACAGAAACGATGATGGAAAAATGGGAGAATGCAGAATATGGAAAACAAAATGCCAATGCATCATATAAAGACATGTGGGGAATAGAAGAATTGAAAACAAAAAATGTGCAAGGCTGGTTTGTACCATCAAAAGCGGAATGGTCAGCATTTGGGGGAGAACTAGGCATCAACACCAGTAATTACCAGACCAAAGGTTTGAGCGACAAATATTGGTCGTCATCTCTGATTAGCAGTAATCAAGCGTATGGAGTAAATTTTGCAGAGACAAAACCTTTGAGTAACTATAATTTGTCTCGCGATCGCTATATTCGCCTCAGCGTGACTTTCTAATTTTGTAAAAAATAACATTTATATTTAAGTAGACAAAATCTCATTAATTAGCATTTGAAATGCCACAAAAAGTTAATGAACAATAGACAATGCAAGCATAGCAAAAACATTTTTAAACCCTTATTTTCTTATGTAAAATAAGGGTTTTACTATATATTATTTACCTAGTCAAATCAAAATCTTTTTCTCTATCTTCTCGTTTTATTTGTTGTTCTGCATCTAAAAGAGTATGAGTTTCTTTTTCAAAATCTCTAATTAAATTATCTTCTGCACCCATATCGAATTTTTTACAAATCCAACTAAT
>CANQFW010000121.1 GCA_947599995.1 uncultured Clostridia bacterium | reverse complement strand
AAATATCCATATAATTACCCTTTTTCGCGAGATGTTTTTATATGCAGTACAGAAAAAGTAGGAGATAAATATACAGTTACAATAAGATTTAATAGATACTTCATCTCTAGATATTCCAATGAATTAAATGTGTATTGTAGCATAACAAATAATAACAAAAAAGAAGAAATGTTTGAAAATAGTAAAGAAGAAGATGTATCAACATGGGAAAAATTAAGATTTACAGATGTTTCTATTATAGATAAACAAAGTGATATAATACAAAATCTAATAGAAAATAAAAAAGTAATAGAAGCTGAAGAAGCAAAAGAAAGTGATGTTGGTGAAAAAGTAATAGACTTGATGATATTTATGGGACAAAGTAATATGGTAGGATTTGGCAATATAAGTTCAGATTCAGAACAAAAAATTGAAGCAGTTAAAGATAAAAATGGAAATATCATAAATAAAGAATTTAAACTATATGAAGATACAGAAGAAAAAATAGAATCACCAAGACTATTAGATTTACAAGAACCATTTGGAACATATCAAAATTATAAACAAGATGAAAGTATGTCTCAAAGTACTGGATCAATGGTTACAGCTATTACAAATGCATATTATAAAGAAACAGGTGTACCAGTAGTTGCAGTATCAAGTTCAGTTGGAGGAAAGTCTGTGTACTCATGGTGGAATGAGGAAGAAGAAAAAAATATAGGCTTAAAGGATGCAAAAGAAAAATATGAAGCAGCTGTTAAATATTTATCAGAAAATGGATATACAATTAGAAATAAATACATGATATGGTGCCAAGGAGAAAGTGATAGTGGTACACAATCAATCATACCAAAAACAACAGCAACCCATTATGATACATATTTAGCGCAAGGACAATCATATGTAGATAGATTAAATGCAATTATAAATTCAATGGAAAATATAACGATAAAAGTAGATGACAGAGAAGAAAAAATAGGAATAGATAAAGCATTTTTAGTAAGAATAGGTAACAGATCAGGTTCTTATGGAACATTTAATGATATTCAAGATATTCAAACTAAAATGTGTAAAACACAAGATAATGTAGTATTAGCATCTACAGCTTTTAAAGCAGTTTCTTTATGCAAAGACACAGTATGGAATAGTGATGAGGAAAGATATGAATATAAGTATTTAATTAGGGATGATCTTCTTCATTATCATCAAGAAGGATATAATTTAGTAGGATATGATGCTGGTAAAAATATAGCTTATTATACAAATACAGGAAGAGAGCCAGAATTAGTAGACTATTCAGTAAATAAGTCAACAAATGAGGTAGAAGCAACAGAATATAAAGGTTTAGATAAACAGCATATAATATCAGTAAACTTAGATAAAAAAGAATTATCACTAGCAAAAGGAAAAACAGAAGCATTAGTTGCAACATTAAATCCAGAAGAAAATGATGAAGACAAAACGATAACATGGAGTTCATCAGATGACACAGTAGCAACAGTTGATGCAGAAGGAAATGTAACAGCAGTAAAAGTTGGAACTGCAACAATAAAAGCAACTGCATCAAATGGAAAGTATGCTACATGCCAAGTAAGTGTAACAAACAATCTAGTACAAATAGAAATTTCTAAATTACCACAAAAACTTACATATATAAAGGGAGAAGATCTTGATTTATCAGGCTTAGAACTTACATTAAATTATGAAGACGGAATAACAACGAAGACTATAACAGCACCAAATGACGAGATAACAGTAGATGGATACAATAAAGAAGAAGTAGGTGAGCAAAATATAACAGTAACATATGAGGGTAAAACTGCAACGTTTAAAGTAGTGGTAAAAGAGAGAACATATTTTGATGTTAAAGATTATACTTTAAAAGAAAAATATATACTAAACATAAAACCAGGAACAAAACTAAGTGATTTCATGAAGCATATTGATACAAATATGGAATATGAAATATTAGACAGAGATGGAGAAGAAATAGATGATCAAAGCTTGATTGGAACAGGATCAAAATTGAAATTACAAGATGGAGATATTTATACTTTGGTTACAGATGGAGATATAAATGGAGACGGAATAATCGATATTTCTGATTTAGGAATTGTTGCAGCATATGTAGTTGAAAATGCTAAATTAGAGAATGAATATTTCCTAGCTGGAGATTTAAATGATGATGATGTAATAGATATATCTGATTTGTCAATTATCGCTAATTTAATAACTAAATAATGATTATAAAATTGTTTCAATTATAAATAATGCTATAGAAGTCACGCAATAATTACTAAGAGAAGTAGGTAATGCCTACTTCTCTTTTGCCTATCTAAAGCCTATAACTGGGGGAGATTTACTTTGGAGTCTAAAAAAGTTAAAGTTGAATGATAATTTTTAAGTGGAAAACAGATAAGCAATAAACAAATAACCTAGGAATAAAAAGCCTATTATCACATATAAATATATAAAAATATTTATAATAAGTGATAATAGGAAGATTAATAGGTTTATATTATCATATTATGTAAAAATAAATTATATAATTTTTTACATTAAATTTTTCTTTTACAATCATTAATTTAATGTAAGTTTAAAATAATAAAATTGATTGTAAATATATTATACAAGGAGTTTTATTATGATAGTATTAAATAGGAAAAGAATTTTAGTGATAACTGGAAGTGTTTTTATTGGATTATTATGTTTTACTTTTACTACAATGGGAAAAAATGATAATAAGAATTATATTGAAACAGTGAATCTTCCGGTGTCAGGGAAAGTTGTAGTTGTTGATGCTGGTCATGGTGTACCAGATGAG
>CANQFW010000120.1 GCA_947599995.1 uncultured Clostridia bacterium | reverse complement strand
GAAAATGCAGATATAATTGAGTCAATATTATCTAGTTATTCAATAAATGGTGTATCTCAAAGTTTTGGAAATAATAATCTTAATGTAAAAATAATCGAGGGAATTGCAATACCTTTTAGATTATATAAATTGCTGGGACAAACTGGACTAACTTGCAAGAATGTGAGGTATTATCAATGAATTATCCATCTTTAGTTAGAAAACAAGAATGTAAAACTGACATTCATGTAGTGTTATATAGTGATGATATATCTGAAGAGGGAGCTCCTCAAATTGCTTTAGATAGTGATTTCAAATGTAACTATCAAAATAAAGCAAAGAGAGTTTTAACAAGTGAAAAAGTATCAGTTCAAGTAACTGGTACTTGTTTATTTCATGAAGATATAGCACCAGATATAACTGATATACATAGTGGTAAAGTTACAATTTTCGGTAAAGAGAGAGATATTATACAAGGCATAAAAGCAAGAAATCCAGATGGAACAGTAAATTATGTTCAATTGGATATTGTGTAATGTCAAACTTCGTAAAATCAACAATTAAGATTAACTTTCCTAAAATAAAACAATTGAGTAGAGCAACAATAACGGCATTAGAAGAAACAATTGAAGCATTGAAAACGGAAGTTATAAATGCTCAAGTAATGCCTTTCGACTCTGGAAATATGCAAAATAATTCTACATTTATAGACACTTCAAAAAGCAAACAAGGAAGTGTAAGTTTAATTACTGCAACACCTTATGCTAGAAGAATGTATTATCATCCAGAATATAATTTTCAAACTAAAGAAAATGCTCATGCACAAGGAAATTGGCTAGAGCCTTGGATAAGTGGAAAAAATAAAGACTTTGTTGGGAAAGCATTTGCAAAATTATATAAAAAGGAGGCTGGTTTATAATGTTAAGATTAGTTGATATTAAAAACTGGTTAATTAAATTAGATGTAAAAACAATTGCAGAGCTCAACAAGATGTCTGTAAAAGATGTTAATAATGCAAATGTAAAGGAATTATTTTCAAAAGGATATGTTGTTGCAGATCATTTTTATATTGGAAAACTAAATAACAAAAAACAGAAATCAATTGGAGTTTATCAACTACAAACTACAAAACCTAATATTGCAGTTGGTGGTTTGGAAAACACAAAAAGCAAAGAAAAGACAGTAAGTTTTTTAATTCATTGGAACAATAATGCGGATGAGACAGAATTAAAAGCTCTCGAATTATATTATAAGTTTATGAATGCTAGAAACTTTTATATTACTAATAATATTTTAGTTAATTATATCGACTTGCTTGTACCAGAACCAATAGATGTTGGAACAGATGATTTTAACATTTATGAAATGGTTATACAAGCAAGATTTTATTATGAGGAGGTAAATTAAAATGGCAACAGTAACAAGTGGAGTATATCCAGTATTTGATAACAAATTTAAGATTGGTACCAAAGGTAGAACTTCAACTGATGAGGATATGAAAGAAATTGCAGACTGTGAAACATTTTCTTTGTCAATGGATAATAATGTCGAAGAATGGACACCAATGACAACAGAGGGTTGGATTAGAAGAATGCAAACTGGAAAAGGATTCTCAATTAGTATTTCTGGTAAAAGAAATGTTGGAGATGCTGGTAATGATTATGTTGCAGAAAAATTATTTGCAACTGGTCAAAGTGTAGAAACAAAATTTGAATGGGAATTTGCTGATGGAACTAAAGTAAGTTTTGATTGTATAATTTCTGTAAGTAATGCAGGAACTGGAGACAGTACAAATGTAGCACCTTTAGAATTTGAAGTTATGTCTGATGGTAAACCAACAGTAACACCAGTAGGATAATTATTTAATGCCTCAGTTTTTTTAAGCTGAGGCTTATTTTTTTATTAAAAATTAAAATTTAGGAGGGTATTAAAATGTCAAGTAGTATTGATATTAGTGCAAAATTAAAAAAGGAGCCTATAAAAATAAAATTAACAGAGGATAAAGAATATGAGGTAGATAATAGTGCTGAAACTTTTGTTATAGTTCAAGATAAATTAAAAGATAAAGAATTTAGTATTGAGGTTATGAATGAAGTAATTGAAATACTAATGGGAAAAGATGCTTTGAAAGATATAAAAGATATGAAATTGTCTGTAAAAGGAATTGAAAGTGTAATTATTGGTCTAATGGCAGCAATCAATGAAATATCTTATGAGGAAATGGAGAAACGATTTCCAAAACAATAATGAATCTTATTATGATTTAATTGAAGATTTTGACTTAATAGAAAGTTCTTTTGCTCAACAATATGGTATCAGATTAAGAAATGAAATAGACACAATGAAATGGGGAGAATTTGCAAGTCTTTTAAGTGGACTAAATGGGGACACTCCTCTAGGAAATATTGTAAGAATTAGAAGTGAAAAGGATCCTAAAACAATTAAAAACTTTACTGAAAGCGAAAGAGAAATTAGGTCAAAATGGTTGAATAAAAGTGCAAAAAAAGTAAGTCATGAAAATTATCAACAAGCTATGGAAAGCATAAAAAATATGTTTAAGGCTATAGCAAATCAAAATGAAAAGAAATGAGGTGGTAGAAATTGAGTCAAAATGTAGGTACAATAGATTTAGAATTGTTGTTAAAAAGTGAAAAATTCAAATCTGAATTAAATGGATTACAAGGTCAAGCAAATCAAGCCTCAACAAAAATTTCTGGAGCCTTAAAAGGAATTGGTAAAGCAGCATTAGCTGCTTTTTCTGTTGCAGCGGTAACTAAATTTGGAAAAGCATGTTTAGATGTAGCAACACAAACAAGTAATGCATGGATAGGATTAAATTCTATACTAACTGG
>CANQFW010000119.1 GCA_947599995.1 uncultured Clostridia bacterium | reverse complement strand
GCATTAACTGCATTATTAAAGGATGAAACAGTAACAGAATTAGAAGTATCAAAAGTAGATACTACATTGACAGTACCTGCAGGAAAAACATTAATAGTAGGTGATGATGCTGAAACAGAATGTTTAGGAACATCAGCAGAAGTAACAGTAAAAGGAACACTAGTATTAAAAGGAACAACAAATAACTCTACAAAATTAAAAGGAAATGGAACAGTAATTTGGGCACCAGAACTAGAAAAAGAAGCAAACTTTGCAAAAGTATTCCCTAATACACAATTCTTAAAATTAAGTGGAAATAACTTAGATAAAGATAATAGTGTTGGAGAAGCAAAAAATCTAAAATTTGAAATAAGAGTACCAGAATTAAGCAAACCTCAAACAATTACAGATTCAGATAGTGCAGCATTAACATTAGGAAAAGGATGGAATGTAACAATAGACTTAGGAAAGAATACATTAGCAACTGGTTCAAATCAAAAAACAGGATTTCTTGTAAATAAAGGAAATTTAACAATAAAGAATGGAACATTAAAAGATACAACAAGTACAACTGGAAATTATACAATAAAGAATGGTGTGACAACTGAAGCAGAAGATGCAACATTAACATTAGAAAATGTAATAATAGAATCAAATGATAGAGGAATTGCAACAATAGGAAAATTAAGTATGACAAATTGTGAAATAAAAGGAAAAAAAGCCACAAACAGTGTAGGTTTAAGTGTAGGATATTCAGACACAACAAATAGTGAGCAAAAAGAAATGAATAAAAAGCCAGTAACATTAGTAAATGTAAAAATAAGTGGAGTAGAAGGTGGTGTAATAGCTCATTCACAAAATGCAAATATAACATTAACAAATTGTGATGTTGAAGCAAAAGTATTTGCATTACACACAAATGCAAAGAATCCAGCAACAAATAATACATTTATAGTAACAGGAGGAACATACAAAGTAACAGATCCAAACGGTTCAGTAGCATATTTAGCAGCAACAGGAAAATCAAGTTTCAGTAATTGTACATTAGAAGGTGCAAATGGAATTGAAACAGCAGGAAGTGCTCTAACATTAGATGGAGTAACAGTAAATGCAACAGGTACAGCAAACAATTCTGGAACAGGAACAGTAGAACAAGGAAAAACAACAGCATCAGGTAGTGCAGTAATATTAAAAGTATGTGATGGATATGGAGATTCAAGTGCAAAAGCTATAAATCTAACGGTAACAAATTCAAAATTGACGAGTAAGAATGGATATGTAGTAAATGTTGCAACAGCAACCAATAAAGGTTCAAATGTAAGCAAAATAGACATTTCATACGATCAAAATACATTAAGTAATTGGAATGGAAAACTTGGTTTCCAAGTAATAGCAGATTCTTTAAAAGACATAACAAAAAGTTCATACGTACAAGAAGCAGCTGAATAATAAATACTATTATAAAAATGGCCTTGAATAATCAAGGTCATTTTGTTTTTATATAAAATCATACATTTAACTTTATTTATTTTATTCCTCTGTACCAAATGTAGTATTTGTTATACTTTCTACTGACGTTGCTACTCTTTGTACACCTTTGGCACCATTTGAATCTCTATAAGAAGCGTCATCATAAGAAATGTTTACTGATTTTACTGCAGTATTTAAACTATCATCACCAACTACATCCACAGCGTATCCTTTAGAACTTGTTAATTTTGAATTTGTTACTGTTAAGTTTATTCCAGGTTTACTTCCATAATTTGAACGTAGTTTTAATATTACCGCACTTCCTGTAGCAGTTGTTTGACCATTTCCAGCAGTTGGAGTTTCTACAAATGCACCAGAAGCGTTAATTGTAACTCCGTCTAATGTCAAATCTGTTCCTGTTGCCTCTATACCGTCAGGGCCAGTTAATGTACAATTTGTGAATGTATGTTTTCCTGTTGCTACTAGGTATGCAACTGTTCCTTTTGAAGTAAATGTTCCTCCATTTACAGTAAATGAATTGTTAGCCGCAGAACTTTTTGCATTTGTATGTAATGCAAAGGCACCAGTAGATGTAATATTGACATCATTTAACGTTATAGCTGCATTTGTTGCATGTACGTATATACCAGCATTTACGTTAGTCATAGTTACATTATCTAATGTTACTGGGTATTTTTTCATATCAATAGGGCTAGTATTAAATTCAGAAGTAGAAGTATATCCTACAACCAAACCTGCACTATTTTCATTCTTTTTACCGGTTATTGTACAATCCTTCATATTTAGTATTCCTTTTGTTGCAACTCCACGACCGTTTGTATTTATTGTTACTCCCTCTAATGTTAATGTTCCTGGTTTGTCGCTATCTTCTTTATTAATAATTGCATAAGTATCTGCGCTTGCAGTTTGTGCGTTATATGTTAGTGTTCCATTTTTTATTGTTAAATTTCCTTTATTTTCAAATAAAGCACCAGTTGCTAATTTATTTGTTGTTATTTCATTTTTTCCTAAATCTAGTGTAATGTTAAATCCTTCTCCTATTGTGATTTGCTCTTCACTTGTTAATTTTTGTGATCCAGAAAGCTCTGGCAATCTTATTTCATATTTTAATGTTGTCGGTGCAGATTCTATTCCGCTACCAGATGCCTTTAGGAAGCTAAGTGTATTTGCACAATTGGTTGCAAATTCATTTTTATCTTTAGCTTGAGGAGCCCATATAACTGTTCCTTTTCCTGTTAGTGTAGGCTTGCTTGAATCTGTTTCTGTTTTTCCTGTTATAATTAATGTACCAGCTACATTAACAGTGGCATTTTTTCCCAATATGTCAGTAGTTAAAGTTTTCCCTGCAGGTATTGTCAATGTAGTATCTACTTTTGATACTTCTAATTCTGTTATTGCATCATCGTTTAATACTGTTTTTAATGT
>CANQFW010000118.1 GCA_947599995.1 uncultured Clostridia bacterium | reverse complement strand
TATGTAACATATACAATTAATATTTAGCTATAATGGTATAGCTTAAATTTAGATGTATAATTATAAATTTAAACTTAGAATAATGAGACAAGAAAGCCAATAATATGAATTCTATTATTGGCTATTTCGAAAATATTCTTATTATTATGTATAAATTTTAAATTTTATAATATTAATTAGTGTACTTTATAGGTATAATTTGAAATTTTTTCTGTATTTACAACTTTGCCATTTAATTTTAAAGTTCTGTATGTAGCAGATTTTATGTATGTATCGGTTCTGCTAGTAATATTTGCATATACGCTTACATCATACTCGGTTGGCTCTTTTACTCCCCAAATACTACATTTTGCTATTCCCCCAGATACAGTGCATTCTATCTTTATTGCATAATTTCTAGTGTTTTTAAATTTAAAATCTTTCGTTCCATAAACGACTGTTGCATCTCTACCTGCAGTAACATAAGATGGAACAAATTGATGGTTATGCAATTCGACAATGCCAAGATTTGCAAATAATACCGAGTTAAATATTGTTGTAGATATTTGACATATACCTCCACCTAATCCTTGAACTACTTCACCGTTCTCATATACAGATGCCGATTTGTATCCTGCAGCAATTGTTCTTTCACCAACCACTGTATTGTAAGAAAATGTTTCGCCAGGAAGTAATACATAACCATTAATTTTTCCGGCAGCTAAAGAAAGGTTGGTTGTTCTATCTTTATTTGATGTGTATTTAGTTGAAAATGTTGCAAGTAAATCAGGAAAAGCTTCTGCCCCTATCATGTTTGTTGTTACGCTAGGATATAGTACTTTTAGTGGTATTTGTATTTCTTTTTCAGTTGAATTTGCAACCAATTTTTCAGCCTCTTCTATGGATATTTTAAAATCTAGGCCATTTTCTGAAGGGTGTATTACATATGGGTTCGTTGTATAATAAGCATCTGCTGCTTTTTTATAAATTGTATCATGAATTTTAGATACACTTATTTTTTCTGGATCCTTAGATATAGTTTTTATTTCTATTTTATTATCAATATAAGATAAATCTGAAAAAGTATTTTCAATTAATGGAATAGTGTTTTCAGAATCTACCATTTGTCCTGAAGAACCTAAAGTTAAAATTACATTGTTGCCTTCTATGTAATAACTACTTTCTACAACATGATCAGGAAGTTCTGTTGAGAAATTGTCAAGCATTGTTTTTAATGTATCTTTACTATATGTATATGTTGGAGTAATTTCAATTCCATTTAACATTGTATTTAAAAGTTGGATATCGTCTTCAAATATATTTCCATTTTTTCCAATCTTAAATGCAGTGTTTATAGCTTGAGTTATATCATAGTTTAGAGAAATTTCATTAGGTGTTATATACATTTCATACCCGTCATGTACAAGTGTAATATCATGTGATAATTTTTCTGTATAATACTCTTCAAGTTTTGACTTCGCTTCATCTTTAGTCATTTGAGACACATCTATTCCATTTATATAGATTCCTTTAGCAATTGTTGATGGGTCGTTATTTGTGAATGTAAAAATACTAAATATACTTATTAATATAATGAAAAGAACTATAATAATAATTAAGGAAATTTTTATTATTGGTTTAGATTTTTTTTGTTCTTCATTTTTTGATTTTTCAAGTTTATTTGAAGGTATATTGTTTAGGTTATTTGTTTCAATGTTCGTTTTATCAGTTTTTTCTTTATGAACTAGTTCATTTTGTAATGCTTGCTGATCTTTATTTATATCTCTTTTTTCTAGTACTGTATCTAGAGTATCTGGAGCTTTAGGTGTTATCGAATTAGTTACAGATGTAGTATTTATAGTATCGCTTTTTTGTGTAGTTATGTTATTCTCAGTGTTCTTTTGTTCAACTTTTATTTTGGGATCAATAGATTGGTTTTTTTTATCTTCATTTTTTTTAGAATAATTTTTATTTGATTTATTCTTATTAGATTTTTGTGTATTGCTTTGATTGGCATTACTTGCAAGGTTTTTATTATTTGTGTTATCTGCTGAGTTTCCATTTGTTGTGGTTTGCTTTGAAGTTTTTTGGTTATTTACATTTGAGTTCAGTTGATTAGATATTTTCTCACTTTGTTTAGGATTATTTTCCGTTTTTTTAATTTGTTTTTTATTCTCTTCTACGACCATTTTTTACCTCTATATTAAAATATTAGTTTTATTTTTCCAATATATAATGTACTATATTTTGCGAATTTTGTCAATTAATTTGTAAGTTTTATATCTTAGAAATTTTTGACAAAGAATTTTAATAATTAATTTATTATAGTATATTCATCTGTAAAGTTTTCGTTCGATTCACCGTTAATGGTAATTTTTATCGAATTTACTTCATTTAATTGACAGAGCGTATTTAGCAAACTATTAATTATATTGCATTTTTGATTGTCATCCTCAAAATTTAATATTTCTGATGAGAAATCAAGTGTTACACATTGTTTATCTAAACTTGTAGATATAATTTTTACATCAGAGGGTATAGCACTTTTAAGTCCAGAAGTTTTTGGCCCAGCAAGTAAAAGATTTACTAGTTCCTTGTAAGGATCGGATAATAGATTGTTTGTAGATATTAATCGTCCTTCTGCTTTTAAAGTATCCTTTTCAGAGTCAATAAAGAAAAGAGTCACCATTGTTTGCTTCATTTGCTCATCACTTATTTCTTCCTCAGGTGTAATGTCAACTTGACTTTCGGAATCGTTTTTTTCAATGTGTGTAATAATAAAAAATATTATTGCCAAAATTAATAAAATAAATATAAAAATCATCAATATTTTTTTGCTTTTCATGATATCCTCCTAAAATTGGTTTTGTAAATTGATATTTGCTTTTTTTTAATTTTAGAACTGCTTTTTATGTATTTTTATTTTTTGGGTTAAATAATAAATTAAAAGATAAATAAAAATATTTAAATAAAGTATAAAAA
>CANQFW010000117.1 GCA_947599995.1 uncultured Clostridia bacterium | reverse complement strand
AAAATGCCAGTACCGATCGAAATACTGACATTTTTTATATAATATTCATAATTTGTTCGCAAGGAGCTATCTACTGATATAAAAGGGGGTTCGGGATTTATGCGAACATTTTTATATGATTACGAACAAATTGCGAACATTTTGCTATATTTTAGTGATTTTTCGTTTTTGTGTAATCGCTAGAAGTGTTGATATTATTGATTTTTACCACAGCAATTTTTATATTTCTTCCCACTTCCACATGGAGACTTTATTTCTTAATTATCAATACTATAAAATATTATTTATACTAATAATATCAAGGATTATAGCCTTTTATATTTATTATATTATTAGTATTATTTTTAACTATGCTTTCTAATTTTTTGCAAACAAAATGTAAACAATGTTTACATTCATTTCTTAAATTATTATACAATATAATTTTAAAAAATACAATAATTAGATATTATTTATTAATTTTAATTCATTGTTACTTATTATATACAAATCACCTTTAATAATTTCACAATTTTCCTTTTCACTGATTTTTACCCCAGTATTATTTGTTAATCCATAAATATTTAAATCAGTTGATATTGGATATAATTCATTTTCCAATAAATCTACATTATTTTTATCAAAATGAGGTTCAAATGTATAATTTACTCTACCAATTCCATTATAAATTTGAGTTTTTTCAACACCATCTTCTAAATCTTTAGAACATAATGAAATTTTTCCTAAATTTATAGCACCAGCACTAACACCAATAACAGCACCTTTAAATTCTTTTATTTCTTTTTGTATTTTTAATTGACAAACAAATTCATATTGTTTAATTGTATTTCCCCCCATCAGAAATATTATATCAGCCTTATTAATTTTTTCTTTTACTGTTTTTCTACTCATACCTATATCTAAAATGTCTATATTTTTTATATTTATACCTATTTCTCTAAACCATTCTACATCAGTGTTAACATATTTATCTGTTTTATTATTTTTCCCCATTCCTCCAGGAATAAAAATTATATTCTCACATCCTTTCAAATCTTTTTCAAAGATTCGACTTACTTCTTTTCCAAAATGTTCAGCAGGTGAAAAACCACTAAAAACATATGTTAATTTCTCCATATATTCCACTTCTCTCCCTTATCAATTAAATTTTAACTTAATTTACAAATATTATAATATAAATCATTGAAAGAGTAAATACGATTATACTCTTTATTTTCCATATTATATACATTATCAAAAAGATATATTAATTCGTCAAATGGAATATCATTTATTTTTAGCCAATCTAAAGTTTCATTATATGTATCGTTCATTTCTGTGGATTTTCTTCCTGTTGTAATGTATATTTTATGGTTAAGTTTTTTTATTCGATTTTCTCTGTTACTCTTACATAAATATTATAAGTTATATCAATATTTCTGTGTCCTAATCTTTTTGAAACAGATTTTATATCTGCACCTGACTCTATAAGTTTTGTAGCATGAGTATCTCTAAAATCATGGAATCGGCAAGGAATACCAAGTTCATAGTGAATTACTTTAAATGGATATTTACAGCTATCTGTACCCTCATACACTCCATTTTTCTTTACAAAAACAAAATCTACTTCTTCCAAAGCAACATCAATTTCAGAATATGCATTTATAATTTTTGTTTCTGTTTTATTGTTATATGGATTAATAACACTCTTTTTATAATGTTTCATATATGTATCACCATAATTAATTTTATTTTCTTCTTGCTCTTTTTTATAAGATTTAAGTGCATTAAGTAAAGTATCTCCTATTGGTATAGTCCTATAACTTGTTTCTGTTTTACAAGTTCCAAAATACCATACTGTAGTTGAATTTCCACTTATATGTCTATTCTTCGTACCACCTTTTTGGTTCTTTTTTAGTATATTTTTATTTACACTAATTGTTTTATTTCTAAAATCTATATCATTCCATGTTAGTGCAAATACTTCAGCAACTCTTAACCCAGTACAATATGCAGTTAAGAAAGCATAATATACACAATGATTATTTTTAAATCTATCTAAAATAAGATTTATTTCTTCATTAGTAAATATATGTGCTGGATCATTTGGTGGAACATCATATTTTGGAAGTTTTAATCCTATTGATGGATTTGTCTTTAGTAAATCATTTCCATAAGCATAAGTAAATGAGCCTTTTACAACTTTCTTAATATTATTTAGAAAATTCTTACTAAATGATTTCTTAATGTAAATATTATTAATAAATTCTTGTAAGGTTGACCTGGTAATTTGTGATATTTTATAAAAACCAATATTGGGTTTTATATAATTTTTTACTATGCTACTATATGCTTCTATGGTGTGATATTTTAGATTGATATAACAATCCTTTTCTAGCCAATAATCTAGTAAATCCGAATAACTCATATCACATGGCTCAAAATCATGTCCTGTATTAATATAATTATTATATGCAATTATCCCCTCTCTTTCTGCCTCTGCTTTTGTTTTAAATCCCGATTTGTTTGCAAACTTTCTTTTACCATCAACCTTTGCAATTTCAAATTTGTATTGATAGTATTTTCCTCTCTTTTGAATTGTTACATTCGACATTTAAAATTACTCCTTTCTTTTTTTCGAATGTAAACATTATCTCTCAAAAATAAAAATGCTAACACGAATGTTAACATTTTTTATTTTGTATTCACTTTGTTTGCAAGTATAAAATCCTTTATTATCAAGTGTTTCAGAGTTTTTATATTAAACTATGAAAACATTTTGCAAACAAAATGCAAACAATTTACGTTGTTTTCAACTTTATGTTAAATTTCTAAAACTCTGTAACCCTTGATATTAAGCGTTTTTACCACAACAATTCTTATACTTTTTTCCACTTCCACATGGACATGGGTCGTTTCTGCCTACTTTAGGTTCCTCTCTTCTTACCGTTCTATTAACATCAGAACTTTGTATAGTAGATTGACCTCCGTCAACACTTCTTATTGACTG
>CANQFW010000116.1 GCA_947599995.1 uncultured Clostridia bacterium | reverse complement strand
ACAAAAAATTACTATTTTTCTAACTAATTACTAAATTGTAATTTGTTATTCTGGTATATCAATCACTTTTTTCAATAAATTTTTTACAAATTTTGTTTTCATTAACATATATACAATAATTGCTCCTACTGTATTTAATATAATATCATCAATATCCGTTGAACCACTATAAGTTATAAATTGTACTATCTCTACAAATATTGTAATTATAACCATTATTATTCCAAATTGCTTTATATTCTTTATTCTGTTTTTAAATAAAATTGGAATAAAGAATCCCATTGGAGCAAACAAAAGTAAATTAGTCGCCAAATTAATTATTACTATACTTGTATTAATATTGTTAGAAAATAAACGACTAATATAATCAATTATTGTAGCAAAAGGAATGATATTACTTGTTTCAAAATGTTCCTTTGAAAATGTATTAATATTTTCAAATCCTCCCATTCTATACTCATTTTTCAGAAATAAAATTGTAATTAAAAGTAACCAATATATTATAAACAAGATTTTTAGCCAAAAATTTCTAATATAATCTTTTTCTTGTATGTCCTTTGATTTCTTTATTTCTACTATCATTGTAACAATAATTAAAAATATTGGAATTGCAAATCCACCTAATGTTACTATTACATTTAACACAGTATTAGGTAACAAACTAAATATAATTACAAATCCTATTAATATGATACTAATACCTATAATAATACTATTAATTATTTTTCTCATTTCTATTTCTCCTCTACAACTTACTATTTGCGTTACTACTTATTTTTAGATAAATTATAACTATTATCTATAAGTTCGTATATTTCATTTATATTAACAGAGCCATCAAGTTTTATAGTTATCCAATGTTTTTTATTCATGTGATAACCTGCAAAGTCTATTACATCCGTATCATAAATTATACAATATACTTCATCCATTTCTTTTATAGCGGTTTCAATTAATAATTGATGTCCTTTATGTAGTGGTGCATATTTTCCTATGGTAAGACCTATTCTTTTCATTTTTTCTCACTATTCCTTTTTTAATATTTATTATTATATGATATAATATTATAAATCATAATTTATTATAATAAGCTATTAGTTGTTATCTTTGATTGATAATTACATATTTATGAAAAATATATAATACTGTTATTAGGAAAATATTTGTTTAGCATTTCCTTAAAAAATCTTTCTCGCTTTGTGCAAAAAAACCTTCTGGAGTTACATTTTTTAATATGTGTTCTTCCATATGCTGGTTTTACTTATGTTTTTGTTATTATTTTGCTTATATAAAATTTTAGCTTTATAGCAATTTTTACATATTATACCATTAGTTTTGGTCTTTAACAATATTATTGGATTTGTTTTTATATATTTTATTTAAACTCATATCTTTTGTGTTAAATGAAGGTTAATTACAAAAGTAAATTCCAGTTTGAAATCCAAGACTAAATTCCAGTTTTAGAACAAATCTGGAATTTACTCTTAAACTTAAATTTGTGTTAAATGAATTTATAAAACTATTTATTTTTTTGCCAATTTATGGTATAATTAAAGTAATCTTGAATATTGGAGGTTTATTTCTATGAAAAGAACTCAACGGTTGATTGTGATTGTGGGTGACAATGCACTCATCAATTCAACTTCAGTCCGTTCCATCATCGCGGGCTTCCATGCCTGCACGATTGTTAAGCACATCTCTCAAGAGACGCTGGCGAACGTCTTTCATTTTAACAAAAACGCCGTTGTGTTTAATACGTTCTATGACTTTCTCTCTTGGAAGGATTTTAATCCTGTTGTAGTGCGACTCTCTTACGGCGATTCCAGCATCGAAAAGAACATCCTCGGCGCCAATAATATCATTTCCGACTTCCCCAAGATTTTGGAAAAATATGATGTTGACGTTGGGGACCACGAAAGCCACGACTCTAGTGGCGTAGACATTACAAAGACAGACAACTGTCTTCTTTGTAAAATCATTGAAGGCAGGTCCGACAAACCTGAGCACATCGTTTTTGCCACAGACCATTTTTATATGGTTCCTGGCACTGGTGCCTTCTTTGACGGGTACCTTATGATAGTTCCTAAGCGTCACGTTATGAGCTTCGCTCTGCTGACTGCGGAAGAGCTGTCAGAGTTCTTTGACCTGTTGGATGACATCAGACCCATTTTGGAGGCAATTTACCATAAGAAAATTTTTGCCTTCGAGTGTGGTTCTGGTCGCACTGGAGATGGAAAGCATGAGACAAGCATCGTGCATGCACATTTTCATCTTGCACCAACAGATATGCCCGTACTCCGCGAAGTGCAAAAAAGCGGGCTTTATCCTGCACTTATCAGTAAAGAAGAGTTGGTTAACTATGGCGAGTATCCGTACATGCTGTATGTTGACCAAGAGGACAACTGGTATATTTGCTCAAAACCTGAGCAATACTACCCTCGGCAGCATCCTCGTCAAGTTCTTGCCAACTATATGGGGTGCTATGACATTTACAACTGGCGTATTCATCCCTTTAGGGAGAAGATGGATATTATAGCAGAAGAGTTTCGTACCTTCTGCTATGAAAACCGCAACCTCTTGCCTACATGGATTTTAGAATCCGTCAGGTTTGAGGATTGATGTGAGCAAGTTTCAAAAAGAGGAGAGCTATCTGCCCTCCTCTTTTATATGTGCGACGGGCATGTCGTTTAGTTAATCGGTGAAAGTCCGTAGTGGAGGTATACATCGCCAACCACATAGTGAAACACAAGCGTTCCATCGTGAGGTGTGACGTGGAGGAAGTGTGTAGCAAAATCTTGGCTCAATAATGATAACAGCTTTGGGTTTAGACCAGGAAGGAGTTGTGAACAAGCAGTAATAAAAGCATTAGAATATCTAAATGACGGATATGAATGGATAGTAGATATAGACCTAGAAAAGTTTTTCGACACAGTAGACCAAGATAGATTAATCAATATCATAATGTTTTATTTTCTACTGTATAATTAGATAAATCTGGAACTTTTACATCTTCATCTGTTACTTTATCAAATTCATATTTATATTCACATATAACATCATTAACAGA
>CANQFW010000115.1 GCA_947599995.1 uncultured Clostridia bacterium | reverse complement strand
TCAACCATTCTCTTTCCTACAATCTTCATTCTCTTTTCCTCCGTTTTCTTGACTTTTGATAGGTTTTTTGAAATAATGGTTTCAAGGATTATATGGATAATCCTTAAAATGATAATATTGCATTAGTGACAAAATGTAAATATACATTAGTGACAAAATGTAAGTGAAATTATTGTGCATTAGTGACAATATGCAAAGGTGGGAAAAATCATGGGAAATTTCAATCAGGCAAAATATATCCAAGAATATCAAAAAGAGAAATATGACAGATGTATCTTTAATGTGCCAAAAGGGCAGAAAAAAGTAATCCAAGAGCACTACAAAAAGAAAGGCTTCGAATCATTAAATACTTACATCAACGATCTTATCAAAAAAGATATGGAAGAACATTAGGCCGTGTAAGCGTTGTCGACCTCTTCGAGGCTCGACGTAGCCAGTGCCCAACCACAGACACACCCTATAGACTATTTTCTACTGGTAGAAAGAACACTACCAGCAAAAAATAGTCCCCTACATCCAATTTGCCAAAGACAAAACGCAAATTGGAAATAGGGAGCAAAAACGAAAGGAAAACCAAAATGGAAACCATATTAGAATTAACGCTTGCAAGTATCATCTTGAAAATAGTAATCGGTATCATAAGCATTATCCTCTTGTGGATATTTATAAAATCAGCAGTAAAAGCAGGAGTGAAGCAAGCTATACAAGAAACCATTCTGTACGGGCAACCGCAACAAGGCGGAACCATGCGATACCAGACGCCAGAAGAACTACAAGAAGAAATACGAAGAGAACAAGAGGGCTGGAAATAAGCGACGGTTACCGCAAGTTTTTCTTGTTACCGTATCAGACGCAAGCACTAAACTCGAAAGGACCTCGTTAAGTGCCTTGCGCCAGCTTAGACGCTAAGCGTTTATCAACAAGGAAGTAGGGGGGAGAAAGACGCGAAAGTCAAGTTTCCGGCAAAGGGAAAAAGGGGGCAGAGCCCCCTTTTTTAATCCTGCAAAACCATATTTTCCAAGCAGTCACCGCAAATTATATTGACTGATTTTGTAGCCCGCACAGAATTGCCACAACAAGGGCATTTATATTTTCGTGTGCTGCTGGGCTTTTTGATTTTACCGCCGCCAAAATTGCCAGAACCAGAACGGCCGCCAGCAGAACCGCCAAAGGATATACCACCCTCATTCCGATTGATTAATATATCACTCCAGGATTTATCAATGATATATTCAAGCAACGCCTCGGAAGGAGAAGTGATAGACCAGCCAATACGGGGATCATATCCGATTACCAAGCCAACACTTTCCGCCTTTTCCCGGAATCGTTTATTATGATAAGTGTTCCCTCGGCTCGTGTCCTGAATGTCATGCATAAGGTTATAGATGTGTACCATTTCATGAAGCATAGTGGCTACGACATCTTCAATAGGGCGGGAGAGAGTCCCGGCGCCAATATTCAGCTCATAGCGGTTTATTTCGTCACTTCCTTTTTGGACCGTCCAGACCTTCCCACAAGTAACATGGCCGTAAGCCCCCTTTGTACTTTGAACGGTGATGACACATTCTTCTAATTCGCCGCCGAAAAAATCAACGTTTAAGTCCCTATAAAGACGTTCTAAATATCCGGTTACTCGACTGTTTTTAACTAATTCTTTCATTTTTGTTTTCTCCTAATCTTCTATTTGATTGATTGTGCACTTTCAACCTATATACATCTTATCACATTAGTGACATAATGTATATATGCATTAGTGACAAAATGTACGATACATTAGTGACATAATGCACAATGTTTTTGATTATACACTTTCAATAATATGTGCACTTTCAATAAAATCGGCAGATAAATAGACTTGATTTTTGTACAATATTTCAAACAAAAAGCGGCGGCAGACCGTAAAAAACAACGGCCTGCCGCACCCCTAAATCCCCAGAGGGGACTTTAATATGATTTTAGTTTTTTAATGCCGGGACTTGCGCCATACGCTCCAGCGCAAGCCCCTTGAGCACGAGCACACGCCTTACGAATAAGGCAAAAGTCACATACATTATTTAAGAAAATCGGACAACGCAGATCAGAACATGAGTGCTCGTTGATACACCGCCCATTGAAAGAACACACAAAATCCGGGCACACGATATAGAATCCTCCTTTCGGCACTATCTATTCGTAAAATCTCTTGTTTTGCGAGTAAACACTTGTTTTTGGTTGCAAATACAAGGATTTTACGAATAGATGTTATTTTACATATAGACACAGAATGTTATCCACTACGTTAGAGCACTCCACAAGCCTGTCCCCGAATCTATCTACTATATCCGACGCCAGACCGCCGCCCAGATAGTCAATGCCTGTTTTGGTGTGCTGTCTGACAACTACGTGAACATATCCCACAGGGTTGAGAGATAGCAATACCCATTTTACTGATTTCATGACTGTCCTCCTTTTAATTCCCATGTCTTACTCTTGAGATATTCCTTGATAACAAAAGTACCATTGTCACACAAAACACGGAACCAATCAAAACGATTTGCCCGGCACCATTCGAGCAGCATGCTATAACTATAAATGTTGTTTGCGGCACAGTAGTCAATCATCTCCCCGATAGCCTTATATTTATCCGTTGACAGCCCAATAGTAGACATATAATCGGCACCGCCATACGCAACAACGTCCTCAGTGTTGTATTGATATTTTTCGGGATTATCCAAGTGACAAAGATACCTGGCATAGCCACGTAGGGACACTACCTTTTCACAGCCGACACCGCCGATTTTATCAAAAAGTTCCTGCGCCTGCGTTATCTCCTTTACATTATCATACATAATGAGCACATGAAAATGAGGCTTTTTAATTTCTCCGTCTGGATTTACATCCATGTCATGTAAGGGAGAGATAAAACACGGAACACGTATATCCGCAAGAATCACTTGCCAATTATTCGGTGCGCTTTCAGGATATACAACTGTAGCGTAACTACGTGCGCGGCCTAAGCCGCCCTTATGATTACCCATAAATTAACCTCCATATTTAAAAATGAACGTGG
This sequence comes from uncultured Clostridia bacterium, assembly GCA_947599995.1. GTDB lineage: Bacteria > Bacillota > Clostridia > TANB77 > CAG-508 > CAG-269. The sequence continues at coordinate 85 of CANQFW010000115.1, read as the reverse complement.
AACGTGGCACACTAGGGGGAGAGTCGTAGTGCTCCCCCTAGCCGCTGGGAGGGGTGCGCTCCGCTCGCCACCCCTCCCACCTAGC
>CANQFW010000114.1 GCA_947599995.1 uncultured Clostridia bacterium | reverse complement strand
ATGAATTAGAAAAAATTGGACTAGCTTTTATAAGCGGATTAGTAGCAGGAAGATCATTAGAAGAGGCTGAACAGGAAATTAATACTGAAGAAGATAAAAAAGAAACACCAGAAAAAGTAGTAGTAGGCAAAATAGAAGGCGAAAAAGCTGAAAAATTTATAAAAATGATAAAAGAATTGGGGGTTAATTAATTATGAGTAATGAGATAGTAAAAAAAGAAGAAAAACAACTACAAGTTGTAAAAGAAGAAAGAAATATTACAGACAATGTATTGAATAAAATACATCAATTTCAAAGTAATGGGCAAATATACTTTCCAGAAAATTATAGCCCAGAAAATGCATTAAAAAGTGCATGGTTAAAATTACAAGAGGTAAAAGATAAAAATGGAAAATTAGCATTAGAAGTATGTACACAACCTAGTATTGCAAATGCATTATTGAATATGGTTATACAAGGACTAAACCCTATGAAGAATCAATGTTATTTTATACCATATGGAAATCAATTAACACTAATGAGATCATACTTTGGTTCCATAGCAGTAGCAAAACAATTTGGAGAAATTAAAGATATAACGGCAGAAGTAATATACGAAGGAGATAAAGTAGAAACAGAAATAAAAAGAGGAAAGACTATAATAGTTTCTCACAAAAGAAGTTTTGAAAACATAGATAAATCTAAAATAATTGGGGCATATGCAACTATATTATATAACGAAAATCATGCATCCGACTTTATAGAAGAAAGTATAGTAATGACAATAGACCAGATTAAAACTTCTTGGAAAAAATCAAAATTGAATCCAGATGGAAAAGATAGTACACATTCATTATATACCGAAGATATGTGCAAGAGAACAGTAATTAATAAAATATGCAAATATTACATAAACACAAAGGATGATAGTAATTTGAACATGATAAAACAAGCATTTGAAACATCAGATGAAGAATTAAAAGAAACGGAAGTAGCATATGAAATTGAAGAAAATGCTAATAAAGAACTAATAGATATAAAAACAGAAGAAACTGAAATAGTAGAAGATACTGAAAATGCATCAGATGAAGAAAATAAGGTATCAGAAACTAACACATCTGAAGGACCAGCATTTTAATGAAATTAAAAGTATTAGGTAGCAGTTCATCGGGTAACTGCTATCTAATAGAAGCATCAGAAAAAGACAAATTGATATTAGATGCAGGTATCAATTTTAAAGAAGTACAAAAGGAGCTGAATTTCGATTTTAAAGGTATTCAAGGAGTATTGATTACACATGAACATATGGATCATCTAAAATATGCCACTAATTTTGCTCTAAATGGAATAAATATATATGCATCAAACGGAACCTTCTCAAAACTTAATTTGAAAGGTCACAGATTTAAAATAATAAAAGCATTAGAGCAGTTTACAATTGAAAATTTTAAAATATTACCATTTGACACTGAACATGATGCTGCAGAACCTTTAGGGTTTCTAATTCAATATATACCAACAGGAGAAAAATTGCTCTATGCTACAGACACTTATTACATTAAATATAAATTTAGTAAATTGAATTATTTACTTTTAGAATGTAACTATAACAAAGAAATAGCAAAAGAAAATGTAGAAAATGGAATAATAAATAAGGCAAGGTACTTAAGATTATTGGAAAGTCACTTTAGTTTAGATAATTTACTCAAATTTTTAAAAGCAAATGACTTAACATATGCTAAAAATATAATTTTATGCCATTTGTCGAACGATAACTCAAATCAAAATATTATGCTAAATGAAGTGTATTCTCAAACAAAAGTACCAACAATTATTGCAAGACCAGGAGTAGAAGTTGAACTAAAATTATATCCATTTTAGAGCGAGGTGGTATATATGAATAATATAAAGGCAATACAGCAATTAGAAGATTTAAAAAGAGATAGATTAAGTTTTATTAACAATAATGAATTAGATAGTGTATTTCTGGATGATATTAAGGCTATTAGCTTGGCCATAAAAGCATTAGAAAAATGTCCCAGTATAAAAGATAGTTCATATAATTGCAGACTATGTGGAAAAGAACTCAGAACATGGAGAAGTATCCAAAAAGGATTTGGACCAGTATGTGAACATAGATATCTAAATGATGTATATAAAAATCAGCAAATTACATTTGATATTTTACAAAAGAAAGGAGAGGTAAAAGAAAATGGCAAATAAAAAGGATGCATATTATTTTAGTCATGACTCTAATGCTTTAACAGATCCTAAAATATTAGCAATGAGATGTGACTATGGATTAGAGCGGATATGGATTATATTGGGCAATTCTAGAAATGCTACGAAATGAATCTACATATAAATTACCTCTCAATAAAAATACATATAGGGCAATAAAAATGCAAACAGCAACAACTATAGAAGTTGAAGATTTTATAAGGGATTGTATCAATGAATACAAAGACGGAGAAAGTGGTAATGGGTTATTCAATGCAGATAAAAACTCATTTTGGTCCGAAAGTTTTATGAGAAGAATGCAAAAATATGAAAACATAAAGCAAAAAAGAAGTGAAGCTGGTAAAAAAGCAATGCAAAGCAGATGGGGAAAACAAACTAATAACAAACCTATAACAAATTTATCAAAAAAAACAATTAAAGGTTTTATGAATAATAACAAAAAAGCAAAAAAAATAACAAGTGTTATAAAAAAGAATAACAAAGTTATAACAAATGTTATAAAAAAATATAAGAATGTTATAGCAAAAAATAACAAATTAAATCAAAGTAAATCAAATCAAATTAAAGTAAATAAAATTAAAATAAATGAAATAAAATCCATCTATCCTTCTCATCAGATGCACCAGGAAAATAAAAATTTGGATGAAATGATGGATGAGATGGAAAAGAATGAATTTAACAGCATTATTGGAAAATGTGAAATGCATGTATTAGAGCCAGAACTGGTAATAGAAATAATAGAAATATTACAGGAAATGTATATGAATCCAGTTACTAGAAATAGAATACGAGATATCAATTCAAAAAAACTTTTGTATGCATTAAAAAACTTTGCTATTGCAAATACCAAAACAAGAATACAAATACCAAAACAATACTTCAAAAAATGTATACTTTCAGCATTAGACCAAACTGAATTAAGTACACAGT
>CANQFW010000113.1 GCA_947599995.1 uncultured Clostridia bacterium | reverse complement strand
AAGATTGCCCAAATCTATGCTGATAAAGAAGTTTTTTATTCAGTTTATGAAAAATATCAGAACAAAACTCTTGACATAAGAGAAGGCTTTAAGAAAAAAATTGAGCAATTAGATAAAGCAATATTTGGAATAAATAACAACTTAAGTACGATGTATATGGACAAATTAAAAGGTGTTCTTTTAGAAGAAGATTATATAAGATATTCACAAAAATTCATCTTTGAAAGAACAAATTTAATGAAACAAAAGGAAGAATTAGAGCAAAAATTAACTCAAACTGAAGAAAGAATTATTACAAAAAGCAAAACAAAAGAAGAAAAAGAATTAGATGAATTAATAGAAAATTTTTTGAAATTAGAGCAAATTGATAAAATATATTTATATCGATTAATCAATAAAATTGAAATTGATAAAGATAAAAATGTGTACATATATTTTAATTTTTCAAAACTTAACTCTATTAATGAAAATCTAGATGAATTTATTAAAATTGAAGAACTCTTAAATCAAAAAAATAGGAAAACTGGTTAAAATATTGAAAAAGATACAAAATAATGATAAATTTATGATAAAATTTTCAAAGGAGGAATCTAAGATTAATATTAGACCAGTATCTGATTTAAGGAATAGATATCCAGAAATAGAGGAGTTAGTTTTAAAAGAAAATGAAGTAGTTTATTTAACAAAAAAACGGATATGGCTCAATGGTAGTAATGAGTTTAGAAAAATACATATTATAGAATTTATGTAAAACATTAAAAGTACACCCGAAAGTAGAGAAAAGAAAAATATTTCATATTTAGAAAAGAAATATAATTCTAAATTTGAAATATTATTGCTCATCTGTAATAATTCTTTTATCTTTGATTTATTATTTTAGATAATCTAATACCTCTTTCATAACCTGTCCTATAAAAATTGTCAAGAGTCATATTTAGGTAATCATTTCTATACCATAATTCTAATGTAATTGGACCTGTATAATTGCATTCTTTTAATTTATTCATAACATATTCCCAATTTATTGTTCCATCATAAGGCAATAAATGTAAATCATCTGTTTTATCATTATCATGTAAATGTACTGCAAAGATTCTATCTTTAAAAAGATTAAAATTAAATTCGTCATCGAAGTGAACATGATAATGCCCAGCATCAAAACATATACCAACATTACTATCTTTTATATTTTCTAATACATATTCTAAATAGCCCTTTATTTTTGTATTTTCAAATGCAACTCTTACATTTAACATTTTTGCATACTCTACTATTTTCTTAATTCTGTCTAAACCTATTTCATTGTATATTGGTACGGTTTCCTTACTTGCTAAATGCATTACTACTAGTGATATACCATTTTCTTTACAATTCTTTATATCATTTTTATATCTTTCTACTAGATTATCTCCATCTATTCCTTCTTCCCAAATCAAATTCATATTTTGGTAACCTAAATGTGCAAATATAATATTTAATCCTAACTTTTTACATATTTTTACTTGGTCTTCTTGAGATATATCCCATTTTTTATCATACCATTGAACAAATACATTATTAAATCCAGCTTTCTTTATAGAATTTATTGTATCTGTAATATTTACTTTTTTATTTTTATTTTGAATTACAACTGCAAGTTCCGACATTTATAGACCTCCTTTAATTTATGGATATTATATCACACGATTTTACTTATTTCAAATTAGATTTTAGTAATGATTTAATACAAGCTAATAGATTTTCTGTTAAATTCAAGTGTAATATTAGGGCATTTTCTTTAATAATTTATATTAGTTTAATCAATAATCAACATTTGGCGTTGTTAAACTTCGCATTCAATCTAATCAACGTGCAAAAAGCACGTCTCATAGATTTAATAATCGTTTGCTTTGCCAAATAGCAATTCTTGATTAATCATACAAGGAGGAACAATGAATAAAGATAAAAAAGAAATAAAAAGTGATAAATTAGAATTTAATACATATTGTATTTTTACAGAAGAAAAGCAAGATATAAATGAAACTATAGGATTGATGTTTAAAGATTATATTGAAAGTTTAAGAATTAAAAATAAGTAATTATTCAAAAGTATTTGCAAAACGGAACTAAGCTTTTCATAAGTCAACTGTAAAGTTCAAATAAATTTTCACTAACAGTTGACTTAAATTTATTGAGCACGTTAAAATCGATGTGTAGATGATTACGGATATGAGGTAGAAGGTCTTAAGTTTGAAAAAACATAAAGATTGTAAAACTGGTTAAAATTTTTATATTGTAAAAAAATTATATAATATATTCACAAAAACTCTTATTTAGAATATAAATAAGAGAGGTGAAAAAAATGAATTATGATTATTATACTTCAAATAATAATGGGCAAGATGATTATGGATTAAAATACATAAATGATCAAGGATATGGATTAATTTGTAAAAATTACAAATTAGAATTTCCACCACAACATCAAGACACTCAGCCAGGAATGGAATATTTAATGACACCTAGACCGATATTTAACAATCCATATTACAGAGGTTCAGGAAAACTTATGAATAAGGTTGCAATTATAACAGGAGGAGATTCTGGGCTAGGAAGAGCAGTTGCGGTAGGATTTGTAAAAGAAGGTGCAGCAGTTGTAATTGTGTATTACAATGAACATGAAGATGCAAAAGAGACTAAAGACTTTATAGAAAAACTTGGAGGAACATGTATATTACTTGCAGGAGACATTAAAGACCAATGTTTTTGTGATAAAATAGTTGATGAAACAATGAATAAATTTGGAAGAATCGATATTCTAGTAAATGGAAGTGCAGTTCAATACCAACAGAAAAGCTTATTAGATATAACAGATGAACAGTTTGATTTAACAATAAAAACAAATGTTTATGGAATGTTTTATTTAACTAAAAGAGCTTTAAAATATATGAATCCAGGTTCAAGTATTATAAATGTAACTTCAATAACTACATTTAAAGGAGAGCCCGAACTAATTGACTATGTTACAAGCAAAGGTGCAATTGTTGGTTTTACTAGGTCGCTTGCAACGAATTTAGCTGCAAAAAATATTAGAGTAAATGCTGTATCTCCCGGAGTATTCTGGACGCCATTGCAACCAGCTTGTTGGGAAGCGGAAAAAATACCAACACTAGGGTCAGATGCACCAATGGGAAGAGCAGGGCATCCTTATGAAATAGCACCATTATTCATATATTTAGCAAGTGAAGATTCATCTTATGTTACAGGTCAAGTTATGCATATAAATGGAGGAGAATA
>CANQFW010000112.1 GCA_947599995.1 uncultured Clostridia bacterium | reverse complement strand
GACTTTTTAAGATATATTGCAAGTGCCGAATTTTTAGAGGGAACTACATCAGCTGGTAAAACCACTGTTGCAGTTCCTAAATTTATGTTTAGAATATCTAATTATAAGGGAACAAAACCAAGTATTATTTCTGGGTTAGATTTAGGAACAATTGAAAAAAATATAATAAATTCAGACCATGGACTAATAGATGTTTTTGGAGATTATGAAGATGGCGGAAAAATAGAATATAATCCTACTGGAAAAGGGAAAATAAGACTTCCACATATATTATTTCATACACAAAATGGAATAAAGATTATATATGTTTTAGGCTATGATAATAAGAAAAGATGGAAAAAAGCACTAGGAGGACAATATTATGGTTTATTCATAGATGAGTTTAATATTGCTGATATGGACTTTGTTAGAGAGGCATTCATGAGAGCTGATTATAGATTATGCACATTAAATCCAGATGATCCTAACAAGGAATGTTTTTTGCAATATGTCAATAAAAGTAGACCTATTGAGAAATACAAAGAAAGTGCACCAAAGCAATTATTAGACTTATTAAATCAACCTCATAAAGAAGATTGGACATGGTGGTATTTTACATTCAAAGATAATGCAAGTCTAACAGAAGAAAAACTAAAAAAAATTACAGAATCAGTTCCAGTTGGAACTAAATTATATAAAAATAAAATATTAGGATTACGAGGCAAGACCACAGGTCTTGTTTTTGTTAATTTTGATAGAACAAAACATTGTATAACAAAGGAAAAAGCAAAACAGTTTATACCAACATCTGATAAAGAAGAAACAATACAATTATTACCTAGATTAAAAACAAAAACAGAAGAGTCTGAAGTATTTATTAAATTTACGGCTGGACTAGATACTTCTTATTCAAGTATAAGTCCAGATACAATTTCAATGTCATTTGCGGGTATTACAAATAAAGGTAAATATATCTTACTAGATGAGAAAGTTTATAACAACAGAGATTTGCAAACACCTATTGCTCCAAGTGATACAGTAAAGAACTTTATTGATTTTTTAGAGAGAAATAGAAAAGAATGGGGCTTTGCAAAAGATGTTTTTATAGATAGTGCGGACCAAGCAACAATTAAAGAATTTGAAAAGTATAAAAGGCAATATGGAAGTATTTATGTATTTAATAATGCTTGGAAAGCAAAAATGGAAATAATTGATAGAATAAACACTCAATTGGGTTGGTTTGCTACAGATTATTTTTATATTGTTGATACATGCATAAATTACATAAATGAATTGGAAGTTTATTCATGGTTAGAAGATAAAGATAGTGTACCAGAAGATGCTAATGACCACATGGTAAACTCTGTTCAATATTCATTTATACCTTATGTAAAGATAATTGGAATAGGAGATAATAAACAATGAAGTTAGGAGATAAGTTAAGAGAAATGGTTAAATCATGGTTAAATATAAGACCAGCACAAGGTCAAGCATTTATAATAAATGAAGATATGGATCATCAAGCAAGTTGTATTAGAAATCAAATATGGTATAGGGGAGATAGTCATGAATTATCAGAATTTTATGGACAATTACCTTATGCAGCAGATACATTTTGGGGAGCTACTCAAACTGCAGATATAAGAATTAAAAAATCTCATACTGGACTTCCAAAGCTAATAATTAAAACATTAGTTAATACTGTTGTAACAGATTATTCTGGAGATGATGCTTCAGATGATTATTGGGAAGAAGTAAAAAAAGAAAATAAGTTTGATACTAAAATGTTAAAGAAAATAGTTATTGATACTCTTGTTTTTGGAGATGGGGCATTAAAAATAAATTATGATCCTAATATTTCAGATGTTGCAATTTTAGAATGGGTAGATGGCTCAAAAGTTGATTTTAAGTATCAAAGAGGCAGATTAACAGATATTATTTTCAAATCATATCATGAGCAAAATAATAAAGTTTATTTACTAGAAGAAGATTATGGCTATGGCTATATAACATATAAGTTATATTATAATGAAAAAGAAGTTAATATAAAAACTGTTGATGAACTAAAAAATCTACAAGATGTTAAATTTGATAAAGAAACGATATGGGCAATTCCAATAATGTTTAATGAAAGTTCAAAATTTGTTGGAAGAGGAGAATCAATTTTTGATGGCAAATATGATTCTTTTGATAGTATAGATGAAATTACTTCTCAATGGCTAGAAGCGGTTAGAAATGGTAGAGCAGTAAAATATATTCCAGAAGATTTACTTCCAAAAGATGCAGAAACTGGGGAAGTTTTAATGGCTAATCCATTTGATAACAAGTTTATAAAAACACAGACAAGCATGAATGAAAATACTCAAAATAAAATTGATGTTGAGCAACCAGAAATTCCAACGGACCAATATTTACAATCTTACATAACATTTTTAGATTTATGTTTACAAGGAATTATAAGTCCATCTACATTAGGAATTGATAATAAAAAACTAGATAATGCAGAGGCTCAAAGAGAAAAGGAAAAAACAACTCTTTATACTCGTGGAACTATAATTGATACTTTATCAGAATTTATTCCAGCAGTAATAAATACTGTATTAAAAGCTAATGCTCAAATGAATAATGAAAGCACACTTCCAGAAGATAAGGACATTTCGGTAAAATTTGGAGAATATGCTAATCCATCATTTGAGGCACAGATAGAAACGATTAGCAAAGGAAAAACTGGAGGAATAATGTCAATAGAGGCAAGTGTTGATGAATTATATGGGGATTCTAAAACAGAAGAATGGAAAACTCAAGAAGTTCAAAGATTAAAAGCCGAGCAAGGCATTATAGAAGAAAATATCCCAGCAATAAATGAAGAATTAGATATAAATGAAGTAGATACTGAAGAAAATTCTGATAATACAAATAATGCGGATAACACTAAAAAAACTGAAAATACAGATAATACTGAAAATAAAGAAACAGACAAACAGGAGAAAGTATTAAATGAATAATGAGTATGATATTTCACGAGCATTTCAAAGAATTGAAGAAACCTTAATAAAATCAATGTCAAGTAATCTTGGGAGACATCTTCGAGAAGAAACAAAAGAGGGAATGAATTGGAGTGCTTGGCAAGCAGAACAATTAAAATCATTAGAAGTATATAAAATAAGAAATAGAAAAAGGCTAAACAAAACCTTTTTTAATATAAATGCAGATATAAAGGATCTATTAAGAAAAAGCCGAGATGATGGAAAATTAAAACAAGAAAAAATAATACTAGAGGCTATTGATAATGGTAATTTTCAGTCTAACGATAAAAAAATAAATAAATTATGGCACAT
>CANQFW010000111.1 GCA_947599995.1 uncultured Clostridia bacterium | reverse complement strand
TTATGCATAAAAAGAAGAGAGCCGATTTTGCTCTCTCGTTTCATATATTTTTTTCTTTTAACCTATCTTAAAATAAGACTACCTCAAAATTAAATAATCAATGAATAATTTTTATAAAATAAACTTTATTGAACGCTATCATCTACCTGATTAATCTTACAAGCTTTTACCTTTACAATATGCTTGTCTTTTACTTTTTCGATTTTATAACTTACATTATCTGTTTCAATTACAGTTCCTACATCTTTTGTAGTAGGAATTTTTCCTAATTTATTTACTAAAAATCCAGACAAAGTATCATAATCTCCATCTTCCATTTCAATATCAAGTTGTTCCTCAACTTCGTAAATTGCTATATTTCCATTGAATATAAAAGTATTTTTATCAACCTGTTTTATCATGTCCTCAATATCATCATATTCATCGTAAATTTCCCCTACGATTTCTTCCAATATGTCTTCCATGGTTACAATTCCAGATGTTCCCCCGTATTCATCTATAACAATAGCAATTTGTTTTCTGTTTTTTCTTAATTCTGTAAATAATTCATTAATTGGCTTCATTTCTGAGACAAAATATGCTTCTTTCATTAAATTCATAATTTTTGTATTCTTGTTCTTTGTTGATAATAAAATATCTTTTATATAAATAACACCTTCGATATTATCAATATCCTTATTATATACAGGGATTCTACTATATCGAAAATCATCTGATAATTCATCAATTACTTCAGCAATTGTCATATTTTTTTCTAAGGCAAAAACCTCTGTCCTAGGTATCATAATCTCAGATACAATTTTATCATTGAACTCAAATACGTTATTAATCATATCCTTTTCATCTTCTGCAATAGCTCCTTTTTCTTCTCCTACATCAATCATCATTCTAATTTCTTCTTCAGTTACCGTTTCTTCATCATTTTCTGAAACTCCAAATAATTTTGAAACTATATTTGTTGAGAAAGTCAAAAACTTAACAAATGGCGCTGTTAAAATTGATATTGCTCTTATTATTTCAATAGATCCGAATGCAATCTTTTCAGAATTTTTCATGGCAATTCTTTTTGGTACTAGTTCACCAAAAATTAATGTAAAATAAGATAAAATTATGGTTATTACGACAATAGATATACTATTCCATAAATTCAAACTTATTTGTGGTATAAAATGATATAATATTGGTGCTAATTTACTTGCAAATGATTCAGTAGCAAATGCGCTTGATAAAAAGCCTGCAAGCGTTATTCCAATTTGAATAGTTGCAAGAAATTTGCTAGGGTTAACTAACATATTTTTTATTTTTATTGACTTTTTATTTCCTTCTTTTGCTTGTTTATCAATTTTGGCATCATTTAATGATATAAATGCAATTTCCGCTGCTGCAAAAAATGCATTTAATAATATCAATACTAATATTATAAATATTTGCATACAAAAACACTCCTAATTTTTTATCACTATGAATTATTATTCCCTCTTTTTTTATATTGTTTAATAAAACTCTATTAAACATATTATAGTTAGTATATCATACTTTCCATTTTTTGGCTACTTAATTTTAAAAATTAAAACTGAAAGATTTATATTTATATATATCTTCCAGTTTATTAAATATTATTATTATAGGCTATTTTCCCATTTCTATATTTTTCAATTCCTGACATTAAGTAATTAGGGATATGATTTCCTACTATATGCCCCTCATTAATCATCCTTTCTACCAATTCAGGCGCTGTATTTAAGTAATGTGCTGTTATAAAAAATGTTGCAGAAACACCTTCATTTTTCAAACTGTCTAATATTGATTCTGTATATCCAGCTTCATATCCTAAATCAAATGTTAAGTAAATATATTTTTTTTCAGAATCTCCTAATGCCATTCCATTATATTTTGTTATTAATTCCTTATTTTTAGATCCTAAATCAGGCTGTTCGTGATTATCATTTCTTTTTATTCCCCAACCAATAGTATTATTACTTAATGCTACAGCGGAATTTGTTTCTACTTTTTTACCTTGTTCTATTCCACCTATACAACTTAATGTTATAATCAAAGTTAATAATCCTCCTGCAATAAGAACTTTCTTTTCTTTTTTCATAGCATCTTTCCTTTCTTTAAAATTTTTATGATATTTTATTTTTTAATCAATTTTATGAAGCAAATATAAAAAAATAACTAAATTTCAGTCAAATTCTTATACATATTTATATATTTTTTTTATTTTTATTTTCTAATTCAAACTTCTTAAAAAATCTTTTGTATTTATGTAAACTGTGGCATTTTAGCTTATTTCTAGTTTTGATATTATTCTTTTAATTCCTTTTATTTGTAGGATTTCAAAAGTTTTAGCTATTGACAAATTTCTATTTTTGTTTTATCATATAAATATTAATCATTATAAAAATATGGAAAATTCTGTAAAATATTTACTTATAATTATATATATTAATTTTAGAGGTGATAAAATAATGTTAAAATTTGTCATATGTGATGATAATACCAAAATCTTAAACAATTTATCTCATATGCTTGAAATGCTTTTTATGAAACATTCATTAGATGCAGAAATCGTACTTTCTACAACCGATGGAAATGAATTATTAAAATATTTTGAAAAAAATGATGTTGATGTATTAATTTTAGATATTAATTTACATAGTGATATGTCAGGCTTAGAAATTGCAGAAATAGTTAGAAAAACTAATAAGAATTGTTATATTATTTTTACAACTGGATATTTTGAACATGTATTAACAGCATTTAAATACAAAACTTTTGATTATATTTGTAAACCTGTCACTTTAGAAAGATTAGAAGAAACGATTTTGAGATTATTTGACGATGCCAATGGTACTCGTAAAAAGTACATTAAACTTGATAATAAAAATACAATTATAAATGAAAATGATGTTCAATACATTAAACGAGATGGCATGAAAATAATTTTTCATACTCAACATCGTGATTATGAAGTATATAGTTCCTTTGCCAAAATACAAGAGAGCTTACCTAAGAACTTTGTCAGATGCCACAAATCTTTCATTGCTAACATTGATAATATTACAAAACTTGAACCAGTATCTAATTTAATTTATTTTGATAAGAATTCTACTTGTGATATTGGACCCAAGTATAAGGACTTTATAATGGAGGTTATTGAGACTAATGGAAATATTAAATAATATTTGGAGTGCTTTAAGTACAGAAAATCCTGGATTGGTTAGAATTATACTTATTCCATTTACTTTTCTGGAAGCATATATTGCATTTTTATTATTCACAACCTTTCTAAAAATTGAATATACAAAATTTCAAAAATACCTTTATGTTTTAACTGCCAGTATAA
>CANQFW010000110.1 GCA_947599995.1 uncultured Clostridia bacterium | reverse complement strand
GTTGGAGGAAGTTTAATTATACTTGTTGTTTTAGGATGTGGAATAGTTCTTATTAAGAAATTCGTGTTATAGAAAATTTTCAGACATATTTAAAGTGTAAAAAATAGCACTTTAAATATGTCTGAATTTTTTTAAAAATCTGCATTATTAAATACAAATACAAAAATTTTATATCCAGAATTTGAAACCATACAAATTTAAGGAAAGTCATACAAAGGTCTTATTTATATTTACAAATATTAAGGCTTGCCCAGGTGTTTTTTCTTTATCTTATTATAAGAATAGAAAAATTGCTAATCCCTAAGTAATCACGAAATTTGTTTTTAATGAAATAAATTTATAACAAAAATTTAAATAAATTGTAAAAATTAATAAATATTAGAAATCCCTAATAATTTATACATTACAGAATTTTTAATGTATTTACTTATAACGTTATAAGTGATTTAATACTAATATAAAATTTATATTGAATGAACAAAGGGGGATTTTATGAAGAAGATAGTAATGCCACTAGTAAGTATAATTTTAGCTGGAATTTTTGCATTTACTTTTGTCTTTGTGCTAAAACAACAAAAAACCATTAAATTAAGTAAGAATGCATTAGAAACAAAATATTTAGCTGATCAAACGAAAGTATTAAATGAAGAAAATAAGAGTAATTCGGATAGCTCAAGTGATGATGTCGAAATAAATCCTGAATATATTCAATGGTACAATTCATCAGAAGAGGAAAGAAAAGAAAAATGGGGAGACGTAATTCCTCCTACAATAATTACAAAAATAAAAACTGAAAATAATATTTCAGAGGAAGGACAAAATTTATTAGGAACTGCACCATCATTAGAAGATAAAATTACTGATTCGTACTTTAAATTAGAAAATTTGATCGTCGAAAGTCAGAAGGATAGTGGATGGTGCTGGAATTATAGTTGCTTAAAGTGCTTACAGACATATTTTCAGAAAAAAGGTACACTTTATAATTTTGCTGAATATCATTTAGGATACATGAGATATAAAGAGTTTGGAGGATGGTTAACATTAACTATGAAAGAAGGTGACTCTAGCTTAGGTGAAGCTGCATACCATGCAGGAGGAAATTTTGAAACATTTATGAGATATGCAGGTCTTATGACATATGATTATGAGATGCATAAATGGGCAAAAGTTGAAGATATAACTACTAAAGGTCCTGTTACTGATACAGATGATAAGAATACAATATATACTATTGAAAGTGGAAAGAAATATAGTTTTTCGAAAAAGTCAACGCCAGAGGTAAAGGTGTTAAGAACGGTATCTTTTGCTAATATAATGAAAACATATACTAATGGTAATGTAAGTGGGTATAAAAATGGATATACCCAAATAAAAGAATCAGATGTAGAGAGTTTTAGACAAAAGGTAAAATCACAAATAAAAAACAATGGTGCAGTAAAGGCAAGTACAAATATACATAATGATTATTTTAATTCTAATAAAAAGGCTTTATATATAAATAATAGTGATATTGAACAAAACCATGCGATAACAATAGTAGGGTGGGATGATAATTATTCGAAAACTAATTTTTTAACACAACCAGTTCACAATGGAGCATGGATAGCATTAAATTCATGGGGTGATGATTGGGGAAACAAAGGATTGTTTTATATTTCATATGATGACGCATTAGTTGAAAAATCAATGTATGGTATTATAGCTGCAAGGAAATGGACTGATAGTCCTAGTGTAAATGTAAAATATAGTACAACTTTAAATACAAATCAAGATGTAAAAGTTACAATTAGTTCATATGATAAATTGCAAGAGCTACCAGGGTGGCAAATAGACTATAAAAATTCGGATACTGAGGAAAAATACTATGATATATATACAAAGGCATCTACACTAACAAAAACATATAAAGCAAATACTACAGAAAAAATCACAATAAGAGACGAATCAGGAAAGTCAGTAACCCAAACAATTACAATAAAAAACATTGATAAAGTACCTCCGACAGTATCTGTTATTGCAAAAACATCGACAGGAGAGAATTACACATTTAACGATTATACAAATGCAGAATATGTTACTTTGGCAGTAAAGGCATCTGATGATAGTGGTATATCTGAATATAGTTTAAATGGTGGAAGCTCATGGATACCATGGGAAACAGGGGAAACGCTTACTAAAGATTTTTCAAGTAATACAAATATTGTAATCCAAGTAAAAGATAAAGCAGGAAACATTACTAGCTATAATAATGGAGAAGTTTTAAAAATAAAAATTGATAAAGTAGCACCAAAAATAAGCATTGATGCAAAAGCAGGAATAGATGGAACTACATGGGTCAATTCTGAGCAAATAAAAAATGGAGCATATATAACAATAAATTCAGATGACGGTTCTGGAAGCGGAATAGAAGCAGGATACATATATAGAAAAGAAGGTTGGGCAGAAGATAAATGGGTTACAAATACAACTACGGATTATTTGAATAGTGATGTACATTATTATTTAACACAAAATGAAAAAGTTTATTTTAGAATAAAAGATAAGGCAGGAAATTATAGCGAGATAATGCCTGTTACCATCAATATGGTAGATACGATTGCTCCAACCTTATCTGTAAGTAAGGAGATAACTTCAGATAAAGAGAATTATAGGGTAACGATAGATGCAAGTGACCCTAAGGATAGCAATTCAATTTCGAGTGGTATAAAGGAATATAGTTTTGATGGAGGAAAAACTTGGAGTACAAATAATTATAAAGAATATACTGTAAATCAGACAATTAAAGCAGGTATTATTGGAGTAAGAGATAATGCAGAAAATGAAACTTATTATAATGATGAATTAAATTTAATCAGACAATATTTTAAAGTGAAAGAGTGTGAGGTAAAAGATAATTATATTCTAGATGTTAAGCCATCAAAAACGATAGAGGAATTTCTGAAACAAATAGATACTAATATAGAATATAGAGTGCTTGACAAGGAAAAAAATGTTATTTCAAATAAAGATGTCTTTATTGGTACAGGAATGAGTATTGAATTAAAAGATGGAAGCTTGTATGTAATTGTAATTTATGGTGATACTAATGGCGATGGAATACAGGATGTACATGATTTAGGTGCAGTCGCTGATAATATAGTTAAGAAAAAAAGGCTAGAAAATGAGTATTTATTAGCAGGAAATTTAAATAAAGATAATGCTGTTGATATTGCAGATTTATCAATTATGGTCAGTCTTGTGACAAAATAAGAAAGTAATCATTAATCATTTACAATGCCTAACTAGATTTTATAAAAAGTGTGAAACTTTAGTGCTATTTAATATTAAATAGCACTCTTTTCATATTATAGGAAAGTAATCATTTAAAATTAAAGACTTTTCTATATAATATAAATATGCGAAGTTAAAATTTTTATAACACTATGTAAAATTAAACCTTGTATAATA
>CANQFW010000109.1 GCA_947599995.1 uncultured Clostridia bacterium | reverse complement strand
AGGTGGAAATAATTATGGTAGAATATAATGAACCAATGTTAAAACAAATTTTTCAATTTAGAAGTGATGAATTCGAATCAAAATATGCAAAACAAATTGAATATGAACTTTCTAAAAGAGGTATTAGAAAAAAGCAGGATAAACTATTCAATATATTAGAAAAATATAAAGAATATAATGATTCTGAATTAATTAAAGTATTTAATGATTTTGAAAATGCATATTTTGAAGAAATAAATTATTGGATTGAAAAGTATTATCAATTGGGATTTTGTGATGCAATGAAACTAAAAAAAGAAGTAGAGGAAAGTTCAGAGGAAATTGAAAATGGAAAAAGTATTAGATAGTTTTATGAATGAAGAACAAAATATGTTTACAGAGTTTTTTCATAAGAAAACAAAAAATAAACTTGTTAATAGAGAAGATTATTTACAACTTATTTCTGAAAAAAACAAAATTTATGAAGAATCTCCTAGTATAAGAGAATTTATCGAAGATGAAATTCCAATGAATTTTGGACATGAAGAAGTTGAAAAATTTTATCAATTAATTTCTATTTACGAAAAAATACATTTATTAGAATTGAAAGAAGCTTTTAAACTAGGTGCAAAAGAGGTTTATATATTTTTTGAAGAACAAGATATGTTGAATATTTAAAAAATTAAGAAGATATTGAAGAAATTTGATATCTTCTTAACTATTTTTGGAAAAAGTATGGTATAATAATTATTGGAATTTAAAAAAACAATTATTAACAAAGGAGTGAAAAAAGTGTCAAAATACGAATCTTCAATTGAATGGGGCGAAAATTATAATATGCTAAAGAAAAGCATTAATACAAGTGTGACAATAAATGGTAATTATTTAGAAGTAAAAAGTGTAGAAAATGAAAGGTTTACACCTGAGGATAAAAGGCATAAACATCCTAGAGCAAAATATGCCAAAGCATTTAATCCATTCTTTTTAGGTGAAAAAACTATAAATGTTGAAGATATTCTATCAGTTAAAATAAAAAATGCAAGAATTTTTGGCTTTTTTACTATTTTTGGCTATATTATATATATTATAATGATTTTGGCTGTTATTTATGATTTTTTGTTTAATAGAAGAATGGAAAGTTGGGGATTTTTTTTAAATTGTGTGAATTTTATTGTATTAGAATCATATATTATTATATTTCCTTTATTAGATGTTAATGAATGTTATAAATATAAGTCGCTACATATAAATTTTATAAATGAAAAATCTATATGTATTCCAATAGAAAATTGGAAGAAAAATAAAGAAATACTGCATAATTTTGAAAATGATATAAAAAGTGAAAATCCAAGAATCAAAATAAAAGATACTATAAACAGAAATAAAAAAATAAAAATTTTAATTTTTATAATTTCTGTACTGTTAACTTTTAATAATAAAAATATAGATAGCATATTTAAAACATTATGTGTAACATTTTTTCTAGCTATTCCATTTTTCTGGATAAAAATAGATTTTGAAAAAATTGAAAGAAAAATAGAAAAAAATCTTGGAAAAATTATAGTAATCTGCTGTGCAGTTTTAATAATAGCAACAGTTATACCATTTATATCGTATGTACCTAGTTTAATAAATAAAATTAATTATGAAGTAAAAGGTAATCAAGAAGAAGAGAATAAACAATTAATAATTGATAAAAAATGTTACACAGAGGTTAATGTAGTTAGAGCTATTTTGAAGGAAAGTAAAAAACAAAATAATGGTCATTTTAAAAATACTTATACAGTAAAAGACACAGGAGAAGAAATTGAATTTGAAGAAACATATTATACAAGATATTTAAATAATGAATACTATATTTGGATTTTTAAATATTACTTAAAAGAAAACAATAAATTATTAACCATAAAATATGATTCATTTAATGATGAATCGGATTATGAAAGTATTTATATGTATGATACAGAGTATATTTTTGACAAGTATAATAATAAAATAATAAAATTCTATAACCCTAAAAGCACAAATAAAGGATATTCTTCTATGATTTTTAGAATTTATTTAAAAAAAGATGAGAATAAATCAAAAGACCAAATTGGACTTGATTTAGATAAAATATATAAAATTATATATTCAAGTCAGTCGGATATCATACAACAGAAAAAAGATTATAAATATTTCAAATTGGTAGATACATTCAGTTCGCATTATGGAAAATGCTATGTTATAAAATATGATAACGATTCAGAAAAAATAGATTATTATATGTATATAGAGAATAACAATGTAAAGTCAGACAATGATTATGATGGAATATTTATAATATACAAAAATAGTCCATTAACAAATGATAATAATGCAATAAGTTATTTTAAAGAAGTAATTAGTTTAGAATAGTTACTATAGACAAGCCAATTAAGGTGGTTGATAATTGGAGGTGGAAAATGAAAATTACAATAACAATTATAATTGTTATTATATTGGCTATAGATATGATAATAAACTCATTTAAAAAAGTAAATGAGCAAGAAGCATATATCATAGAAAGATTTTGGAAATTTAATAGGGTTGAATATAAAGGAAAGATAGTTGTTATTCCTTTTATAGAAAGCGTAAAATGTGTTGTAAAACTTGATAATAGACAATTTGATTTAAATTTTCTTATAGCGATTTTAACTGATAATAAAGTTATAAAGAATAAGGCAACAGTTGACTTTCATATTATAGATCCACAAAAGGCTGCATATGAATGTGAATGGTTGGAAAATCAGTTAGAGTATGTAGGAACTGGACTATATAGAGATTGTGTTCGGAAAATATAATTTATCTCAAATACAATCTTTAAATCACAAGATAATGGATGAATTTAAATCAAAATTTAATCAAGAAGCAAGAAAATATGGATGTGAGATTGATAATATCGAAATAACACCATTAGATGTTGAAAATGCTGGCGAGTTAAAAAACACAAATACTATGAAAGATTATTATGATAGACATGCTGTTCTTGATTATAGATTATATAAGAACTGTTATAATAAAAAATATTAAAAACATTACTAAAAATAATATAGAAAATGATTTAGAATAAACTTCTATGCCTGTTATTCGTATATCATTTATAGATAGAGAAATAGAGAGATAAATAATGAGTAAAAAAATGGAACAGAAATTAAATAAATTATATTTAGAATGTGTAACTGAACTTAACAATATTGGAATAAATATATTAAATGAAAAGCAATATGGAAAAATAGACATATCAATTTCTAAAAGAAATAATAAAAGATATGGTTGTTGCAAACAAGATGAACCAGATAAAAATTATAAAGTTATCTATAGAGTAGGACGAAGAAAAAAGGTAAGATATGAAAAATTTGGCAAACATCATATAGAAATTAGTCCGTGGGTAATGAATCTTGAAGATAATATTATAAAAAATACAATAATTCATGAATTAATACATTGTATTCCA
>CANQFW010000108.1 GCA_947599995.1 uncultured Clostridia bacterium | reverse complement strand
ATATACAATATGGGCTAAAGTGTAATCGAGGCAAAAAAACTATAAGGTTTTTCTGCCTCAATATTTCAATATGCATAAAGGAGAAATAAAAATAATTATGAAAAAAATAAAGGAATTTTTAGATATCAATTTCAAGGAATACATAAACAAATATAAATTAACTAATGCAATGATATTTATATTAACAATACTAAATTTATTTCTTTTTTCTAAAAAAAATATAGATATATTATTAATTTTGAGCTTAAATATAATACAATTTTTCACAATAGAAACACTTTTTAAAGACAAAAAGAAAAAATGGATAGCTATTATTGCAGCAACTTGTATTTCAATTATTATAACCGTTTTTCAAGAGAAAATAGAATTATATGTACGATTGACAGAAATTGTTGGAGCATACTTATCTTGTATATTTTTGTTAGGAATTTATAAAGTAATCAAAGATAGTAAACTGAATTTTTCTGAATATGTATCAAGAATATTCGAAAATTTTTTGAAAATGGGAATTGTATATATAATTTTGCAAATAGGTTTAAACTCCTTAATATTTATTTTTTTCCATTTAATATTGGAATCAAGTAATAAAATTATAGTAGTTATGCAAAAGACACAAATTATTCTAGCAGGATTTTATTTAACACCTATGATATTACTTTCTATTACAAAAATTCAAAAAGAATGTAGCAAGGTTATAAAAAATATAGTTTCTTATGTAATTACACCATTAATAATAATTTCATATTTAATAATATATGCATATATTTTAAAGATTATATTAAAAAATGCAATACCTCAAAATATGATTTTTGTGCTAATAACTTCTATATTTTGCATTTCATATTTTACATGGACAGTATGTTTTAGCATAGAAAATAAAGCAGTAAACAAGGTATCAAAAATCTTGCCAATTGTATTTATACCATTGCTTATTTTACAAATATATAGTCTATTTCTAAGAATAATACCTTATGGAATAACACAACATAGATACATTGGACTTATGATATTAGTTTTTGAAATTTTAGCTATTATATTTAGTCTTCTTAAAAACAGAAAATATGAAAGTAATATTATTTTAGGGGTAATTTCGATAATCATTATAGGATATGTAATGCCATTTATAAATATAACGGATTTGTCCGAATTTAGTAAAAATCATAAAGCAAAGGAGATTGAAGAATCAAATATAGTATCAGAACTTCCTACAGATCAAAATACAGATAATGAGAATATAAGTAAAGAAAATAATACATATGAATTTTACAATGCAACAACAGGTGAATATGAAAAAAATGAATATATTACATTTTATAGTAATGATATAGAAAACGAAAGTGGAATACAAATTCCCGAAGGATGTAAAATGATAAAGAAAGGTCAATGTTATGCACCAGGCACAACTAATACAGAAGAAGGAATTGAATATACCAAAGTGGGAATAAAAAAGGAAAAATTATTAAATGCAGTTACAACATATAATGATTGTAATGTAAATCTGTATGATTATACAAAAAAACTTATTGAAATTAATAGTAATTACAGCACTTTAGAAAAATATATTAAAGAAAATCGTATTATAAAGACTACTAATGATAACATTGATTTCTATATAACAAATGTAAATATATCGTATGTTGACACAGAAGATTTTGAAAATGGAGTAAGTGATCTTCCTAAAATAAAAAGCTCTATTTATGACGGATATTTTTTGTATAAATAGCATTTGACAATTTTTAAATTTTAAGATAAAATATTACTGTTAACGACACATGTAGTGCCTAAGGCATGTAAATCTGATTACGATTAACACACTAGATTTACAGCATTAGGCATTATTTTTGTGTAAAAATCTAATAGAGAGGAGAAAAGATAATGCCAGAAACAAAATTTCAAAGATTGATGTTTGCCTTAATAACAGTAACTATAACAGTTCCTTGTTTTGTTTTTTATTGTTCATCATATGAAGCAGGAGGATTTACAGTTGATATAATTAAAAATTCTGCAATATTCATTCCAATAGAATTCGTACTTGCATATTTATGTGAAATTTTCATAGGAAGTCCGCTTTCTGTCAAATTAGCATTAAAAGCTATGCCACCACAAAAAAATTCACCTATGATGGTAGAAACAGCAATAATCTGTGCTACAGTAGGAATAATGTGCCCTTTAATGAGCTTTTTAGCAACAATTATATATAATGGAATAATTGCAGTTGGTATATATCATGAAATAACTTTTTCATATTTTTTGATTAATTTTATTCCATTTTGGTTACAAAAAGTTGTACTTAACTTCCCTTTTGCACTATTATCACAATTATTTTTTATACAACCTTTGACAAGAACAATTTTTAAACATATATTTGTAAAAGAATCAAAGGAATATCCTATTGAAAATAAGGAAGAGCTTATTGAAGATACTGAAACAATTCCTGAGGATATAAAATAAATATAAGTTTAAAGAGTCAATAAGTATTTAAAAGAACCCAAAAAATGTTTAATTTTGGGTTCTTTTAAATATCATTGGCTTTTTTGTTAATATATAGTTGAATTTGTATATTTTTTATTATATAATCAGACCAAATACGATAAATTTTATAATATATATAAAGACTATAAGGAGGAATTTAAAGCAAATGGATAAAATTATTAACAACTTAAAAAAAGCTATATATTATATAATTCCAATAGGTCTTTTTATATGGTGCAGTCAAATGATATTTAATGATAGTATTTGGCTTGACGAAGCATTTAGTCTATCTATGATATCACAAGGTTTTATAGATATAATTAAAAATACAGCAATAGATGTTCATCCTCCTTTATATTACATAATTTTAAAGAGTTTTACATGGGGCATAAATTTCTTCCTGAAAGATAATATAATATGGGCATCTAAATGTTTTTCAATGCTACCAATTTTATTATTAATAATAATTAGTTATAAAGATATATCAAAAATTTTTGGAAAAAGGACGGCATTTTTATTTAATATATTTATTTTGGGTATGCCACAAATAATTAAGTATGCTATAGAAATTAGAATGTATAGTCTAGGTCTTTTATTTGTGACATTATTTTATATATCATATATTAAATGGGACAAAGAAAATACAAATAAGAACTTGTGTAAAATGACAATTTATGCAGCTTTGTCAGCATATACTCATTATTTTGCAGGAGTATCAGTAGGATGTATTTATATTATAGTATTAATTGAATTATTGATTAAGAAAGATTATAGAAGACTAAAAAATATAATATATTCTTTGGTTTTTTTATTCGTATCTTATTTACCATGGCTTGTTGTGTTAGGAAAGCAAATTTTTGTAGTAAAGGAAAGCTACTGGATAGAAAATATTACATCAGATACAATAAAAGAGTTTTTAAAATATCCTTATATAGTAAATAGCAGTAGTATTTTAACTAATATAATAAAGATATTACTACTAATAACATTAATTATAATAGTATTAAAGAGAAAAGATAAATATAAT
>CANQFW010000107.1 GCA_947599995.1 uncultured Clostridia bacterium | reverse complement strand
CGATTTTGTTTATTAAAAGAGCCTTCATTCTCTAGTGAAAGCTCTTCTTGTTCATTAAAAACCATTATCTAGTAACCTTTTTATAAAATATTAATTAATCATTTATTTTTTTTAATATTTCATCAACATCAATACCATGGACTTCGCATGCTTCAGCTATGGTTTCCATTTGAGATGCAGGACAACTTAGACAGTGCATTCCTGATTCAAGTAAGATATTAGCTTTTTCTGGTGCCTTTTCTAATAAATCACCAATAAGTGTATCTTTATTTATTTCCATTTCAAACCCCCTTAATTAAGAATTTTAAAATATTTTATCATAAATTTAAAAAAAAGTATAGACAAAACGAAAAAAAAGTGATAATATTCTTATCGCAAGGTGGTGAAGACAATAAGTATATTAATTAATTTTTTCTTTATAACACTTATTATTAATTTTTTCATAACAATTTATACAATTTATATTTTTATTGAAGTAAATTTATTTCATAATGCACAAGGTGCCAAGTTAAAGATAAAAAAAGAGGATTTAATTCAAAGGGATGATGAATATTAATTATAAAAAAATTTTAAACTTTTTTCTTTTTTTTCTTGTTTTTACACTTATTATTCTAAAAATTGTATTTCCAGTTTTTAAAGCTAACGAAATTATTATTGATTATGGTATTAGGACTTTTGATATTTGTTCAGAATATCCAAAAATTTGGTATTGGATAAAAATAATCTATGTAATAGTTTTAATATTTACAAATATAGTAATAAGCGGACATTTATCAAATTTATTGTCAATAGATGAAACAAAACATAAAAGAATGCAAAGTCGTGCAAAAAATGAAAAATGTAAGAAGAATAGACAGAAAAAAGATATAAATAAATTAAGTAAAGACGATAAATTAAAATTACTTATAGGATATGATGAAAATAAAGAACAAAATATATATGTACCAGAATCTGGACTCTATCAAAATTTTTTAATAACAGGAACAATTGGCTCTGGAAAAACGAGTTCTGCAATGTATCCATTTACAAAACAACTTTTAGAATATAATTCCTTAAATAAAGAAAATAAAATTGGAATGTTGATTTTAGATGTAAAGGGAAATTATTATAAGCAAGTAAAAGAATATGCAGAAAAATATAATTTGCTAGATGACCTGATTGTGATTCAATTAGGCTCAGATATAACCTATAATCCATTATATAAACCTAATTTAAAAGCATCTGTTTTAGCAAATAGATTAAAAACTATTTTAAATTTGTTTTCAGAAAACAATTCCGAAAGCTATTGGATAGATAAAGCTGAGCAGGTTTTAACGGAAGCCATCAAATTATGTAGGTTATATAATAATAACTATGTAGATTTTATAGAAATTCATAAGATAATAACTATTGAAGATTATTATAAAGAAAAAATAAAAACTTTAAGGGAATTATTTATTAAATCAAAATTTTCTATCAAACAAATTTATGAATTAAATACAGCTTTAGAATTTTTTAATGAAGAATTTTCAAAGCTTGATTCAAGAACATCCGCAATTTTAAAGTCTGAAATTACAAGAATTACAAATACTTTTATATCTGATTATGATATTATAAACACATTTTGTCCACCAAAAGAAAAATTGAATTTTAATGGATTTGAGGAAGTGATAAAAAAAGGCAAGATTGTTGTATTAAATATGAATATTGCAGAATACAAAAATTTATCGAAAATAATTGCGGCATATCTAAAATTAGATTTTCAAACAGATATAATGGAAGCATTAGCCAAGGGAAACCAAAGAACAACTGCTTTTATTTGCGATGAATATGCGGAATATGCAACTAAAACTGATAGTGACTTTTTTTCGTTGAGCAGAGAGGCTAGATGTATTAATATTGTAAGTACACAGAGTTATTCATCAATAAAAAATACTCTAAAAGATGAAACAGCAGTTAAAGTTATTTGTCAAAATCTGATTAATAAAATATGGTTTAGAACAGATGATATTTTTACTATAGAAGAAGCACAAAAACAAATAGGGAAAGAAGAAAAAGTTAAAACGTCAAAAAATATTTCAGAAAATGCCAAAGAAACAAATTATAGTTATATACTAAAATCGCTAATGTCTAGGGATTCAAGTATCGCAGAGAGTTTTAATGTGTATACTCAAAATGACTATATTTATGAAACTAATTTTTTTACGCAACACTTAGAGGTATTTACTGCACTTGCATTTTTATCAGATGGAAAAAAGATAATGAAACCAAAAAAAATAAGGATGATTCCATACTTTAAAGACAGTAAAAAGAAAATTTAGCAATATTAAATATGATTATTTGTAATATTAGTTCATTTTTTAAGATGAAATAGGTTTATAGGTAAAACCTAAATTTAAAAACCTAAATCTATTAGGGCAAGGAGGATTATATTAGGTAGTTAAATCTAATATATATTAAGATATATGAAAAAGAGAATATTTTATTTTAATTTTATATTATTATTTTCAATAATATGCATTTTTACAATTTTAGAGGCATCAAGTTATGCAGCAACACCTAAACTTGTAAGTAAAATTCAGAGTGCTTTTACAGATATAGAGTCATGGCTTATTAAGCTGGCAACTCCAGCAGCTGCAGTTGCAGTTGGAACAGGAATTTTTATGAAAAAATTTAGTTTTGGAGATGAAGAAAGACTAAGAATGGGAAAAAAAGTGGTTAGGACATCATTGGTTTCGTATGGGTTTATTTTAGCAATAGACTTAATTTTAGCAGCTATCCAGTCTTTAATATAGATTGGATGTGATGTATTGAATTCAAACGAAGATGTAGCAAATAACATTATAAATACAATTAACACTATTTTTGATAATTTATTTTCATCAATAGATAGTAACCTGTACAAGGAACTCGATAAATTAGTTTTTATAGATTCAAATATTTTAAATGATAGCTTATTTGATAGAATTTTTGGCACAAGTACATCAAATGGAATTTTGCTTATTGCAAATTCTTTACTTATTGGATTTCTAATTTATTTTTCAATAAAATTTTTAATGAGTAATTTTGTAAGTTCTAATGTAGAATCACCTACACAGTTTATTTTTAAAATGATAATTTATGGAATATGTATGAATTGTTCATTTTTTATTATAGAACAGATATTAAACATAAATTCTAGTGTATGTTTAGCTATTAGAAGTCTTGGAAAAGATATATTCCATGAAGATATTAACTTTTCAAACTTAATTGCATCTATGAGTTCCTCAATAACAGAAGGTAAGGATATTTTTTCTATGGATGGATTGATTAAAGGAACCATCACGGCATCACTTGTAAATCTAGTGTTCTCATATGCCCTAAGATATGTTATGCTTAAAATATTTGTGTTACTTTCTCCTTTTGCTTTTTTATCTTTAATGACACAGAGTACATCATGGTTTTTTAGAAGTTGGTATAAAAATATTTTTTCGCTATTATTTATACAGATAATTGTTGATATTATACTTTTAATTTTATTTTCT
>CANQFW010000106.1 GCA_947599995.1 uncultured Clostridia bacterium | reverse complement strand
TATATCTGCAGTTTTCAAGGTACTTCGGTGCCTTTTTTCTTTTCATCAGTTTTTCATAGATCACTTGACACTACCCTATTTAAATTATATCTTTTTTTAAGAATTGCCGTTTAATTAACAAATATAGGATTATCACTATAAGCATCAAAATCCCTATCACGACAAAATGCATGCCTGTGTCTTTTATTAGCATATCTAATCTAACTTTCATCATTAGATTTGGAATCATTAACAAGTTCATTTTGCTTGGAACTAAATTTGATCTTTCTATAAAATCACTTATATCTAAACTAAATAAAAAATAAGCTAGGGATATACACACTGCTATATTTCCTGAAAAGTATAATTCAACTATCATCTGAACAAACATAATCAGAAAAATCACCAGTATATTCAAAATAACTATTTTTATAAGTTCGAATGGATTATTAGCGGTTATCCTACCCTTAATAATTATCATAAGTACTACATAACATAATATTTTTATACATTCAATTTGTATAATAAGTCTCAACAGCCTTTCCGTTAATCGCATTAGTAATCTGTTCCTGGACTTTTCCCTTGTAACTAAAAGCACTCCATATTCTTTCATATATGTTTCAAATTCATTGTATGTATATAAACTATAGCATGCAAACAGGAAGAAGCATCTTATATAAAATGTAATATTTCCGTTGAATATAACCCCATTATACATATTGATCAAATCTGTATCCCGGCTGACTTGAATCTGTAAATATGCAGCTATACATAATGCTGCTATAAAAATTATATTTTTAATATTTTTCATGCAACACGTCCTTCTCTTTAAACATAACATAGGTAATATAAAAAAGCGCTATTATCAAAAATGCTATCTTTAAGCTATTAAGCGCTGCTTCTTCTAAATACAATTCATTTTCAAATAATAAATCAAAAATATCAATGCTTGAAACAGGTGTCCATAGATGCTTAAATCTGCTAAAATATAATAGTAATACAGATACTATGAATGTACAAACAAATGATTTAGTATTGGATAACATTACCAACCTGAAAAAGCAGAATATAGTTCCTATAAAAAAATAGTATAGCGCCAACAATATTATTAATATTGCCGCCCCTGACCAAAACCCTGTTTCAAACAACATTTGTTTCTTTTCAAAAATTGCAGTAAATATCACAAGTACACTCATAAAAATTCCTGAAAATTGTAATGCTGCACATAATATCCTTTTATATCCAATCAGTACAAACTCTATCCTTTTTTTTCTTATCAATATTTGAATGCTGTTTTGGGGCATGCTTAATATAAGTAAAAGTAAGAAAAAAATTGTATACATTGATGCATGTGACATTATGCTATTATATCCTGCATATGCCGAAGTTAAATAAATCATTCCTTGTATTCCCAATTCGTCTAATGAAGACAAATAATTACGATTTAAATGCAGCCACAAAAAGGAAAAAATTATCACTAAAATGAAACTATATACTAACCTTTTATATTTCATCATATTTCACCTTATATCTATACGATATTACTGTAATACCTATAACAACAATTATAAATGTAACAAGTGCCGGTATAAAATACTCCGGACCGTATTCAATAAATGGTTGAATGGCATATGTCAAACTGTATGGAGAAATAATTTGAACAATCCATATAAAGGACACGACCGGATATGCTATTTTATCATGCGGGATCAAGTAACTAATTCCCGAACACAACACTCCACAACCGCCGGAAATTATGCTGTAAACAATTATATATAATAAATATGTCGTATTGGGATGACTCAAACATATTCCCTCAAATCCAGATCCAATAGTCATTCCTTTGAAATCTTCTCCTCCAAAAAATATTATTTGAGCCAAAATAAAATTAATAGTTAAACTAACAAAACTAATAAAAAATGGAATACAAAACGACAATTTAATTTTTTCCTTTATTAGTGTTGTTCTATCAGATTTACTAAATACAATATTGTTATATCCATATTGTACTTCTCTAATATATGAATCGCTATAAATAATCATTAGATATATTGGCAAAATCCATATCAGTAACATTTGAGCTATGTGTCCATGACTCCCTCCTGACAGAAAACTCCCCATTGCCGGGTGCAGTACCATACTCGAAGATAATACGCCGCCATATACATCTTTGTGCATCCAATAATCCTTATAAACAGTTAACATATTCGATATTAAATCAATAAACGGAATTAAAAACATTAAAATAATAAAAAAAATACTTTTCTTTGATTTTATTACCTTAAATAACTCACTGCTCATATACATTTTCTAAACCTCTATATAGTTTAATATATAATAAAGATTGGTTCCATTTTTTGTTTCAAGCCAAAAATCAGTGTATGTACCTATGCCATTACCCTCTTTTCTGATATTTAAATATTATATTATGTTGTACATTTTCACAATAAGTGTGGCAATTTCTGCATTTCCATGGGCATTTTTTGCGGATTGACTTTTTACACTTTTATCTGCACCTTCATCTTAATTCACTATTTATCACTATACATTTCTATTTTGCAACACAAGGACATTTTTAAATCTTTGTTTCGACCAAGAACTATGCAAATAACCATTATATTTCTCAGCAGCAGCATTTGAACTTAATAAACCTATTCCATGTTTTGATTTATCCATTTTTGTAGTAACAATTCTGTCTTCTTCACTTATTATTTCTCCACTATAAGTATTTTCTACCTTTATTATTGAAAATCTGCCATCATTCTGCATAAACATTTTTACCGTAATACATTTCTCATTACTTTTTTCTGCCGCTTCTAATGCATTTGATAATATATTTCCAATCATTGCAACCAAATCCATTGAGTCTACATATTCTACATTAAAACAAGGCTCTACAAATACCTCATACAATACTCCTTTTTTTTCCGTTTTAGCTTTATAATCGCTCAATATCGTATTTAGAATTGGATTATTACTATATTCCATTATCTCTATCTGTTCAAACTCTTTCGTGAGATCCCCAATCATATTTTCCATTTCTGAGATTTTATTATTTTGTGCCAGTTCAGAAATCGTTAATATATAATGATTAAAGTCATGCATTAATTGTTTATATCTATTATTCGCCGCTTCAATTTGCTTATAACCCTCATATTTTATTTGCTGCTGCAAGTTTTCTCTTTCCCAAAGATTATTCTTTTCTACTAATTCTGAATACTTGTTAAATCCCCAAAAAATAAATGCATTTCCTAATAAAAGCAATATATAAAATACAATTAATGCCGCTTTAGAATATGTAACTTGCGAAAAATCAATTCCACAATACATAACAGATATCATAAATCCGAGACTTGCGACCGGTACAACCATATACATAAAAAATATCTTTTTTTCTATCTTTGCAGCAGATTTTGACGCAAACTGTTTAACTATAATGAATAATATAAATGTAATCAATGATAGTGTCAATAGTTTTTCGCAAATTTAATCACAGCCGTTTGGTAACCGTTAGTCAGCCGGTCATGATATCGGAC
>CANQFW010000105.1 GCA_947599995.1 uncultured Clostridia bacterium | reverse complement strand
ATGTTGGAGGAAGTTTAATTATACTTGTTGTTTTAGGATGTGGAATAGTTCTTATTAAGAAATTCGTGTTATAGAAATTAATTAAATTAAGGAATACCGTAATGTCAGACTAATGTTTGATGTTATGGTATTTTTATACTCTAGGAAAGGCATCGTTGAAAATTAAAGATTTTTCTATATAATATAAATATGCGAAGTTAAAATTTTTATAACACTATGTAAAATTAAACCTTGTATAATAAGTAGAAAAATGAATTTATTGACTTTTATACAATTATATGATACTATAATAAAAATTAAAATTGTTGACTAAGTTTATTCGACTGATTCTTAAGTTATGGTATAGTTATTATCTGGAGAGTATAGTGTAAAAGTTAAGAGCGATAGTTATTATAATTTATATATCCTCACTAAATTAAGCCAGAAAGGAATCAAATATATGGTTAATAATGAAAATCGTTTACTCGACGAAAAATTTATGAATGAAGCGCTTAAAGAAGCCCAAAAAGCGTATATGAAGATGGAAGTACCCGTTGGTGCTGTAATAGTAAAAAATGGTGAGATTATTGCGAGGGCACATAACCAAAAAGAAACAAAATGTGATACAACAAAGCATGCAGAGATTATTGCAATTCAAAAAGCTAGCCAAAAACTTAAATCATGGAGATTATTAGATTGCGAAATGTATATAACTTTAGAACCTTGTTCTATGTGTGCAGGAGCAATAATAAATTCAAGAATTAAAAAAATATACATAGGAGCTATGGATCAAAAGACTGGAGCAGTAGGATCTGTATTCAATTTATTAGAAGATTATACGTTTAACCATAAAGTCCAGGTAGT
Organism: uncultured Clostridia bacterium; assembly: GCA_947599995.1. Lineage (GTDB taxonomy): Bacteria > Bacillota > Clostridia > TANB77 > CAG-508 > CAG-269. The sequence continues at coordinate 2,715 of CANQFW010000105.1, read as the reverse complement.
ATATGGAGTTTTAAATAATGAATGTGAAAATATACTAAAAAATTTTTTTAAGGAACTAAGAAAAATAAAAAAACGGAGGAATTAATGAGCCAAAAATTAAGTAAGAAAATATTTAATTTATGTATTATTATCGTAATAATTGTAGCAATAATTTTTACAGCATTTGTTATGGTCTTAATGTATAGAGAAAACGGAGAGACTAATATGCCATTTAATTTATCAAAAATATCTATAATTTCCACAATAGATGGTAAAGATGTTGAAGATAGTCAGAACAGGTGGAATCTTAGGGTTACTCAGAATAATGATATATACATATATATAAATAAAAATGACAATTATAAAAAAACTGAAACAATAAAAAATATTACAATAGACAATTTTCAAATAGAGAATCCTAAAATTGGTGAAATTACTATATATAAGCCTGCTCAAAATGAAAATGCAATCACAAAAAATGCTGAGGAAAATATAGCTCAAGAAATTACTTTCACTGGATCAGATCAAACTAATATTAGGGATTTAAAAATATCAAATCAAGGTGGAATTGTAGCGTTTAGATGTGCAAATAATGACGTAGGAACATTTATTTCAAATGATGATGAATTTTTAGATTATAAAAACTTGTTAACAAAACTAAATATAGATGAAAATGATTTACAAACTAAAATGTGTTTTAATATAACTATAGAGTTAAATTCTGGAAAAAAATATAGAGCGGAAAGTGTTGAAGCTAAGTTTCCTGTAGAAGGAATAAAGGAGCAAGGTACCACAAGCACAGAGATTACGAATTTAGACGCGATAATTTTTAAAAGAATTGAAGATAAAAATTAAAAAATATCTTGCCAAAATTAAAAATACGTTATATAATACGAATGGTTTGAAAATAGATTCTTGTATGGAGGGCATCCAATAAAAGCCTATGAATCTTGTCAGGTCCGGAAGGAAGCAGCAATAAGTAGATACTTTTATGTGGAATGCTTTCCATAGAGGAATTTACTTTCTTACCATTTTTTCTATTGATAGGATGTGAGAAATATGGGGTACACAGCTTTTTATAGAAAATTTAGACCAACAAGATTTTCAGAGATAGTTGGCCAAGAACATATAAAAAGAACACTAAAGAATCAGATTATCTCTAATAGAGTAGGGCATGCATATTTATTTAATGGGGTAAGAGGAACAGGAAAGACATCAACAGCTAAAATTTTAGCAAGAGCTGTAAACTGTTTGAATGTGCAGAATGGAGAACCTTGCAATGAATGTGAAATTTGTAAAGCAGCAATTAATGGATCACTTACGGATATTATAGAAATGGATGCGGCATCTAACAATAGTGTGGAGGATATTAGAAGCATAAGAGAAGCTGTTAATTTCTTGCCAACAAAGGCGAAATACAGAGTTTATATTATTGATGAAGTTCATATGCTTTCTACAGGTGCATTTAATGCACTTCTTAAAACCTTAGAAGAACCACCAGAACATGTTAAATTTATTTTAGCAACAACAGAGCCACAAAAATTGCCTGCTACAATTTTATCTAGATGTCAAAGATTTGAATTTAAGAGAATCTCAGATGAAGATATAATTAAAGGATTAAAAGTTGTTTGCGACGAAAGTAAAATAGATATATCTGATGACGCCTTAAATTTAATAGCAGTGCTTGCTGAAGGTGGAATGAGAGATGCTCTTTCAATATTAGAAAGATGTAATCAAGATGGAGAAAACAAAATTGATATAGATAAAATTAAGGAATTAGTTGGAATTCCAAAGGTTACATTAATTAAAGAATTGGTAGATTCAATTATAGATTCAAATATAGAAAAATCCCTTGAGGTAATCGAAAATATTTTAGAAAATGGAAATGATATAAATAATGTTCTTTGGGAAATGATAAAATATGTTAAAGATATTTTATTATATAAATCTACTGGAAAAATTGATGTATATAATAAAGAAGAAGCGGAAGATATAAAAATAATTTCAGAAAAAATGTCTAAAGAAGAAATGATCGATTTGATTTGTAAATTATCTGAAATAGAAAATAATATTAAGCTTTCTACACAGAAAACAATTATTCTGCAAACAGGAATAATCAAGCTATGTAATAAATCTAATATAAATAAAGGTTTCTCTGATGGAGGAAATTCTAATTTAGAGGAAAGAGTAACAAAAATTGAAAATTTTTTGAAGGCTGGTAATTTTACAAAAAGAGCTAAACAAAATATAAATTACACTGTACCAGATGTAAAGCAAGAAAAAGAGATAAAAAAAATAGATGGGAAATTGCAGGATTACTGGCCAAAATTAGTCAATGATTTCAAAGATCAGGGAAAAATGTTTATGTACATAAATTTAGCTGGGTCTGTTGCCAAGGAAATAAATGACATGACTTTAGCTATTGAATTTCCAAAAGGTATTAATAAAGTTGCTAAAGATTTTCTTGAAAGAGCTGAAAATAAGAAGATTTTAAAAGATAAAGTTCATTTAGCAAGTGGAAAAGAAATGCAAATAAAATATATAGATACATATAAGAAAGAAGAAAACGACATAAATGAGTTTCAAAATTTTGTTAATAAAGTAGACTTACCATTTAATATAATAGAATGAATAATAAGATTGTTAATTAGATTCAGCACATATTTTTTAAATAAGCACGTTATTGGTAAGCTATTATATAATTAAAAAATATAATTATTAATTAAAGTGTATTAC
>CANQFW010000104.1 GCA_947599995.1 uncultured Clostridia bacterium | reverse complement strand
CACGTTACAGAATCTAGTCTATTCGACAAATGCCTCCAAAATAAATCAAAAAAGAGCCTTTTAGGCGTAAAATAAAAACCCCCGGCTTAGCCGGGGGGGAATTACTATTTCAAATTTTTTAAATAGTATGTGTGTCTTATTGTACTTTTTTTAAAACCGATTTTCTTACATAAGCAGATTAGCGAAGTATTTGAGTCGGAAATAGTGATTGTAGGGTTCAAGTTTTTTTGCATTAATATCTCACATATTTTTCTTAACGAATCTAAAGCACACCGATCAGAAATTTTACATCTTTTAAAGAAATGAATGTATAATTTCCCAGATGTGAATGAATGAACTAAAAATGTATTCCCTGTTTGTGGATCTATAATTTCCCACACAGTGTCTCCAACTGAATCGACGTGATTCTCCTTTAAGATGTAATTGTCATCCACAATTTCAATAAGTTCCCGTTTTTTCATAAAATAAGCCACCTTTCAATTTCTGCAATAATTGTATAAATTTAGTATAACATATTACAAATAAAAAGTAAATAATTTGGAAAAATAAATTGTATTTAGCTTAGAATACAATGGATTACTTAAAACTTTTATTATGTTTTGCAAATTTATTACACTTGGTAAAATTGGTGTGTATTGTTTTAAGAATTAATTTGAAACTCTTGTCCAACATATTCAAGATTTCTATTTTTTATATTGGTCCAAATTCTTCAGTTCGACATTTTTAACCAACTATGTAACTAAAGTAATTTTTTAAAAAGCATAGCCAATAATCAAAAAAGTTTTTCTTTCTTATTTCATTATTATTAAATATATCTAATGAAAAATATTCCATATCATCTACTTTTAAAGTTATTAACCCTATATTTGTATTTCTTACAAGTGGTGCTTCAAAATATGAATTAAAAGTTATGGATGTAGAAATATTATTAATGCTGTTATTATTTATAGCCACATTTGAATATGGAAGGCTAGAAAGATTTATGCTTAACTCTATATTTGAAGATGTTCCCTTGTTTATTTTGAAAGAGTTAAAATGATCAGCTTTCCAGGTATTAAACTCATTTAAAATTAAATCCTCTACATTGACAATAGTGTAATTATCAAAAATATAATTTATAAGTTTTGTACTGTCATTTGTTCTGTCTTTTTTTGTATCACATCCTAAAACAACACATATAATATCAAGTTTACCTCTTTTACATGCGGTCACTAAGCATCTATTTGCGCCATTTGTAAATCCTGTTTTTACACCGTATATACCGTCTAAATTTCCTAATAGTTCATTAGTGTTAGATAGCGTTTGAGAAGAATTATTTATTGTAATGGTATAGGTTTTAGTTTTAACAATTTTAGCAAATGTCTCATTTTTCAGAGCATAGTCTGTGAGTTTGGCAAGTTCATATGCGGTGGTATAATGATCATCATTATCTAGTCCATGTGGAGTAACAAAGTGTGTAGAGTGAAGGCCTAATGTAGTAGCTTTCTCATTCATCAATGTGGAAAAACCTTCAATACTTCCACCTACGTATTCGGCTAATGCCACAGCCGCATCATTTCCAGAACGCATCATTAACCCGTAGAGTAAATTTTCCACAGTTATTTGATCATTTGTGGATAAACCGAGCCTTGAACCACCAGTCGAAGCAGCTTTCTTCGATATGGTTAAAGTTTCTTTTAAATTAGGTACTTTTTCGATTACTATTATGGATGTCATTATTTTTGTTGTGGATGCCATTTTACATGATTCGTTTTCGTTTTTTCCATACAATATCCTGCCAGATGCTCTATCATATACTGTTGCGTGTCTTGCATTTATATTGAGAGTGGTTGTTATAGTGCTTGATACTTCCATATTTTCTAAATTATCTAAGATAGAATCATCTTCTATGTAATCATCTGCAAAGACATTTAAATTAAAGGAAACTGCGATTATAAAAATAAATAATATTTTAGCAATAAAGTTTCTTTTCATTAATAAAATATACCTCCGTTTTTATATAAAAGTAAATTAATTATTTAAATATATTAGAAATTTTATAAAATATTCATGAAATATTTAAGAGTATAAAGTACTAGTCTAAAACTTAATATAGAAATATTATTTTTACGATTATTTTAAATGATATTAAACATCCCCCAAGATATAAGTAATTTCTAAGTATTAAATTTTCAAAGTCAAATTACATTAATAGACACGCTAGCTAGAAAAAAATAAATTCAAATATTTGATTGATTTTGAAATAAAAATGTAATATAATTGTAATGTAACTGTAATATTTTTAATAAAAGTAAAATCCGTAAAGTCATTCTAACAGTTGTAATAATTTAGGAAATAACTGTTATTGACATTAAAATAAAAAAATATAAAATAAAAATAGCAGTAATATATCATAAAGGAAGGTATTATATATGAAAGTAAAGAAAAAAATTTTAGGCTTTCTAGCAATGACAATTATAGTAACTTTAGGAATTGCACAAAATGTGTGCTATGCTACAAAAGCTCAAAATACTTTGGGACTAAAATTAAGCTATAAAAGATATATAAATGGTAAAGAAGGATGTGCTTATGCATTAAACAATGGAACAGCACACCCTGTATACCAAATTTTGTCAGTAAGTGATAATGGGAAAAGTTATAGTGTTTTAGGAACAAACTTTTTTTGTTTGGATGCGGAAAAATCATACAGTTGGAATTATCAAACAAAAGCTGATAATGAAAATAAATATGACGTAGCAAATAGCATTAACACAACTGCTACGTACAATAATAATTTTGAAGCAAATAGTGCAAAGGATCTAGAAAATAATGCACAAATTAGTAGCCAATATTCAAAGCAGCTAATGTTTATATTAAACAATATGTATGTTGCGGCACAAGATTCTGGAGAAGTAAATAGCATTACAGGCAACTCAAAAGAAATTGAAGAATTAATGGCAAAAGCGGGAATAGTATATGGAAATAATCATGGAACCCCAGAAATATATACATATATAGGTGATCAGGATAACAAATATTATGGTGGGGTGAAGGGAGATGAGAAGCACCCGGGGTATTATTCAAATACATTATATGCCAATACATATGCAAATGGAGGATATCACTATAAAGATTCAAAAGGAGTCCAAGTAAATGTATTATTATCGGCAGAACAGGTCGAGGTTGTTGAGCAAGCTGCGATATGGTATTTTACAAATTATAAAAGTAAGGGCAATGAAAAATACAATATGTATACTAAAGTAAAGGATCATTTAGAAAATCAAGATCTTCCTACAGCAAATTTTTCAAATCAAGGTTGGTTAAAATATACAGACAAAGAAGATACAAATTCGTATAATTGGAATTTATTAAATAGTATTAAGACAGATAATGATAATGAAGGAAAAATGTTACAAGAGCAAGCAACAATACTATATAACTACTTAATAGATGCAGCAAATGACTATGCAGAAAGTGGAGAAGAAGAAACTACTGCAACAAACCCTATAACAATAGAAGTAACCAAAGAAAGTACAAAAACATCAGATTCAAACGAACTATTTGGAAAATTTACAATTA
>CANQFW010000103.1 GCA_947599995.1 uncultured Clostridia bacterium | reverse complement strand
GAAGGATTTATCACAATGTCAACAAGCCATACAAATACAGGAATTATTTTAGTGCCAGATAGTTGTCCTTTAACAGAAGAAATGAAAGAAATGTATTTATTATCAGCAAATTATAATGCAACAACTGATGAAGAAAAAGAAGAAATAGAAAAAATATTTGCAGGAAATAGTAGTTCTTCATATCTTATAAAATCATTAAATGATAATGGAATAGAAATGGATGGTTTTACAAGAATTAGTTTAATGGAAGCAAGTATTGGTATAGCAACAATAGTGGTATTTATAGCAATTTATTTAGGTATCATATTCTTAATAGCAAGCGCAGCTATTTTAGCATTAAAACAATTAACTGAAAGCAGCGATAATAAACGAAGATATACTATTTTAAGAAAAATTGGTTGTGATGAAAAAATGATTAATAAAGCATTATTTAGGCAAATAGGTATTTTCTTTGGTATGCCTTTAATTTTAGCAATTATACATTCTATTTTTGGAATAAAATTTGCAATAACTTTAATGTCAGGTTTAGCATCAAAAGATGATTTGCTACCTTCTGTTATAGCAACAGTAGTAATTATTGGTGTAATATACGGCTCATACTTCGCCGCTACATATTTTGGTGGAAAAAATATCATCAAAGAAGAATAAGTTATCATTTTGCTGTTCATACCGATTTACATAATAATATAAACATGATACCTTTTGATAAAATAGAAATCTTTTTAAAATAAAATAGTCATACAAATTTATCTAGGTATTGAAAATAGCTATGTAAAAATTACATAAGCTATTTATTAGATAATGTCATTCATAGAATATAATATTTTCCTATTTTTGTAGAAAAATAATTAAAATTATGATAGAATATAGACAAGCTGAAAAGAAGCTAGAACTTGAACAACGTAAGATTTGTAAAATGCAAAATGGTTCAAGAAAGTGTTGATAAATAACAAAGGAGCTAGAAATTAATGGAAAATAAGCAAAATCAAATAAATATTTTTATAAAAATAGGATTTATAATAGCAAGTCTATTTTTTGCTATTCCATCTATAATATATTTATTACAAAAAGGAACTGTTTTGCAATTTGGACCATATTTTCAATTTTTATACGAATTACCAGTAAGTAGAATGTCACAAACATTTTTATATTTAGTGATATTATCAATTTTATCAATATTATACTTTGTGATAATAAAAAGAAGAAAAAATATGTTCAAAAATAATAAACAAATGTTTATATTTATTATACTAGTTTCTATTATCTTTACATTTGTATTACCATTTGCTTCATCAGATATATTTTATTATTTAGGAATAGGAAGATTAGATAGTACATATCATCAAAATCCATACTATACAACAATAAAAGAATTTGTAGACCAAGGAGAAAATATAAAATATTTACAAACAGATAGTGTACTTGCACAGGGATATATAAACGATTGGTCAGATACAACTGTTGTATATGGGGCTGTATGGACTTTAATTTGTAAAATAATTGCAACATTTTCTTTTGGTGATATAAATGTAGGGTTATTCCTTTTTAAACTGGTAAATGTTATAATGCATATAACAAATTGTATTTTGATTTATAAAATAACTAATAAAAAAATTTTTGTTTTGCTATATGGGCTAAATCCATTAATTTTAATAGAAGGAATAGCAGAAGTGCATAATGATATATTTGTAGTATTATTTATATTAACAGTAATGTATTTTTTAGTAAAAAGGAAAAATTTAAAAGTAGCAGTAATATTTTTAGCATTAGCAACAGCAATAAAATATTTTGCAATTATATTGTTACCATTTATGGTATTATATTATTTTAGACAAGAAAAACCAATGCAAAGATTTGTTAGATGCATACAATATGGAGGATTATTTTTAATTGTTTTTGTAATACCATATTTGTTGTATATACAAGATTTACAAGTATTTAATGGACTATTAACTCAGCAAGGAAGGATAGCAAAAAGCTTTTATGTTATTATTACACAGTATTTTCAAGATCCAGCAATATCTATTCATACTGTAAAAAATTTCTTATTAGATATTTTTGTTATAATTTATTATTTTACTTGTATTATATTGTTAAATAAAAAAACAATATGTTTACATCATGAAATGAAAAAGGCAAACTATTTTATTATGGCATTTCTATTTTTATTGATTACCAATTTTCAAATTTGGTATATTATGTGGTTATTTCCACTTTTAATGTGGCAAAAAGCAGAAGATATCAAACTCATTGTACAAATATCATTAATTGCTGAATTTGCTAATAGTGTTTTTTTAACTTATGGAGAAGGCTGGCAAAATGGAACACCATTTGCATTTTTAATGGTTACAGGAGTATTAATTATGGTATTATATAATACAAGAACAAAAAAAGGAGGAAGACACTGTGGAAAAATTAGTATTAGTTAATGGAAATAGCATTACGAATCGAGCATTTTATGGAATTATGTGAAGTAAAAGCTAATGACAAAATTTGTTTAACAACAAAGGAAGATGCTAATGCAGAGAAAATTATAAAAGAAAAAAATATAGGCTTTACTGTTTTTGAGAACAAAAGCGGACATTATTAACATTTTCGCTATCTATGACATTTTAAAGTCCGCGTCTTTGTTCGTCCGCGAAAAATTGTATAACAATTTTTCTGTGGAATGCTTTATATTATAGGAAGTTCAGAGAACTTTCCTATAATATGAAAAAAGCAATGAAACTGTTTATTGCTAAAAGCATTATTAGGTGATATACTATATATGGTGATTAAAATGAATAAAATTCTAACTTTTATAGTAAATGAATATAATGAAATATTGTTATTAAAAGGTAGTGAAAATGATCCTCAATTTAAAAAGTCATTTTGGTATGTAGTAACAGGTGGATGTGAAGAATGTGATTCGAATAGAGAAGAAACTGTTAAACGAGAAGTAAAAGAAGAAACTGGCATAAATAAAATAAAAGATATTTTGTATTTAAATTGGATATTTAAATATAATTCACTTGGGGTAACATGTACAGAATATGTATATATAACATTTGTCAAAAAAGAAAAAATAACATTAAACGAGGAAAATATTGATTACAAGTGGTGTGATATAAAAGAATTTATAGAAAAAATACAATGGTATAGAGAGAAGGAAGAACTATATAATGTTTTAAAAGAAGCTTTAGATAAAAAAATACATTTTAAAATTGAAAAAATAGAAGAATTTTAAAAATGGACACTTCTTCCATTAATAAAAAGATACGAAAGTTGATAAAATTCCAAAAAATATAAGGAGGTAAACAAATAATGAGTGAAGAAATGAATTTAGTCCATGAATGGGATAAAACATTCCCAAAAAGTGAAAAAATAAATCATAGAAAGGTAATTTTTTCTAATAGATTTGGAATAACATTAGTAGCAGATCTTTATGAGCCAAAAGAATATGAAGGAAAATTACCTGCAATAGCTGTATGTGGACCTTTTGGTGCAGTAAAAGAACAAGCAAGTGGATTATATGCACAAACAATGGCAGAAAGAGGATATTTGAGCATAGCTTTTGATCCATCATATACAGGAGAATCAAGTGGAACTCCAAGATATGT
>CANQFW010000102.1 GCA_947599995.1 uncultured Clostridia bacterium | reverse complement strand
TCCATAACTTCTATTAAATTCACAATCGATATAGTCTAAATATGTTGGTAGATGATCTGTTATTTTTGATGCATATGTATCTGCCTCTCCTTCGTTGTAGACTCTTATAGTGTATAGTACATACGAATTTCTATAAACTTCTACAGTTTCTTTTGTATGATTATACATAGCTGTTGTGGCTTTTTTTATCCTTAATTTGCTTGTATCAACTTTTGGAGCTCTTAAATATTCGTTACTATCTGCTTTAGCTTTAGTGTCTGTTGTTAAAAATTCTCCATCTTCTATCGTCATATCCTTACTTACTGCTGTAATGAATTTTCTTAATGATAAATCTAATCTTTCATTTTCAATATTCACTTGAACTTTTGTCTCTGTAGCAGTCATGTGTATTCCTATTTCGTCACTGTTATTTGTTCCATTTGCTAATACATTTCCATCTTTATCATATACTTGTATAGTCGTATTATCTAAATCTATCTGATATATATCACCTGTTTGCTTTTTTGCTACCTCTATTCTTATTGTTCCGTTAAATGCGGAATATCCATCTGGTGGAGTTGTTTCTTTTATTTCGTAAATATCTTTTTTACTTGTTTCATGAATTTTTACTTTATTTAAATCCAAGACTCCTTGTACCGTTTTCTTTTCTTCTCCATCATTTATAGTAAATCCTGACTCTAAATTGTCTATGATATTTCCTTGTTTATCTGTTTTTACTATACTTAGGTCATATTCTCCTTCAATTTGGGTATTTATTATACGATTTGCATTTTCTCCTGAATAACTTGTAATATAGTCATTTATTGCTTTTTCTTTTACTGTATATACTATTTTCTGCCCATTTTTATATTTTGGTAAGTCTTTAAATATATGCTTCCAGTCTGTTTCTTCACTTATTGTTGCCTTTTTTTCTGTTTCTTGTCCATTTTCATATAATGTTACTTCTATACTTTCTGGTCTATTTCCGTATGCATTGTTACTATCTTCCCATACTTTTTCTACTGGTACTTGTGTTAATTCCGGGGTATTCGTTATTGTTATTTTTCCATCTTCAATTCCTTGTGTATCACATTCATTATAAAAATCCACCTTTGTCTCTTTTACAGTATATACTATCTTTTTTTTATTTTTGTATTTTGGTAAGTTTGTAAATGTATATTTCCACTCTGTTGCTTCACTTATTGTTGCCTTTTTTTCTGTTTCTTGTCCATTTTCATATAATGTTACTTCTATACTTTTTGGTCTATTTCCGTATGCATTGTTACTATCTTCCCATACTTTTTCTACTGGTACCTCTGTTAATTCTGGGGTATTTGTTATTGTTATTTTTCCATTTTTGACGTCTTGGATTCCTACTTCATTATAATAATTTACTTTCGTTTCTTTTACTGTATATACTATTTCTTTTTCATCTTTATATTTTGGTAAATTTGTAAATGTATATTTCCAGTCTGTTTCTTTACTTATTGTTGCCTTTTGCTCCGTTTCTTTTCCATTTTCATATAATGTTACTTCTATACTTTTTGGCCTGTTTTCATAAGAATTATCATTATCATCCCATACCTTTTCTACAGGTACTTGTGTTAATTCTGGGGTATTCGTTATTGTTATTTTTCCATTTTTGACGTCTTGGATTCCTACTTCATTATAATAATTTACTTTCGTTTCTTTTACTGTATATACTATTTCTTTTTTATCTTTATATTTTGGTAAGTTTTTAAATGTATATTTCCAGTGTGTTGCTTCACTTATTGTTGCCTTTTTCTCCGTTTCTTTTCCATTTTCATATAATGTTACTCTTATGCTTTCTGGTCTATTTCCATATGCATTGTTACTATCTTCCCATACTTTTTCTACTGGTACATCTGTTAATTCCGGGGTATTTGTTATTGTTATTTTTCCATTTTTGACGTCTTGGATTCCTACTTCATTATAATAATTTACTTTCGTTTCTTTTACTGTATATACTATTTCTTTTTTATCTTTATATTTTGGTAAGTTTTTAAATGTTCCCTTCCAACTATTACTTTCTGTTAATGTTATTGTATTTGTTGTTTCTTCTCCATTTTCGTATAATGTTACTTCTATGCTTTCTGGTCTATTTCCGTATGCATTGTTACTATCTTCCCATACTTTTTCTACTGGTACTTGTGTTAATTCTGGGGTATTCGTTATTATTATTTTTCCATTTTTAACGTCTTGGATTCCTACTTCATTATAATAATTTACTTTCTTTTCTTTTACTGTATATACTATTTTCTGCCCATTTTTATATTTTGGTAAGTCTTTAAATATATGCTTCCAGTCCGTTTCTTCACTTATTGTTGCCTTTTTTTCTGTTTCTTGTCCATTTTCATATAATGTTACTTCTATACTTTCTGGTCTATTTCCGTATGCATTGTTACTATCTTCCCATACTTTTTCTACTGGTACATCTGTTAATTCCGGGGTATTCGTTATTGTTATTTTTCCATTTTCAATTCCTTGTATATCAGATTCATTATAAAAATCCACCTTTGTCTCTTTTGCAGTATATACTATTTCTTCTCCATTTTTATATTTTTGTAAGTTTTTAAATGTTCCCTTCCAACTATTACTTTCTGTTAATGTTATTGTATTTGTTGTTTTTGTTCCATTTTCGTATAATGTTACTTCTATGCTTTCTGGTCTATTTCCGTATGCATTTTTACTATCTTTCCATACTTTTTCTACTGGTACATCTGTTAATTCTGGGGTATTTGTTATTGTTATTTTTCCATTTTTGACGTCTTGGATTCCTACTTCATTATAATAATTTACTTTCTTTTCTTTTACTGTATATACTATTTCTTTTTTATCTTTATATTTTGGTAAGTTTGTAAATGTTCCCTTCCAACTATTACTTTCTGTTAATGTTATTGTCTTCGCTGTTTCTTCTCCATTTTCGTATAATGTTACTTTTATACTTTTTGGCCTATTTCCATAGGAATTATCATTATCTTCCCATACCTTTTCTACAGGTACTTTTGTTACTTCTGGAGTATTAGTTATAATAACTTTATCTTCTGTTCTTTCATATTTTGCTTCTTTGTAAAAATTTACAGTCTTTTCTTTTACTGTGTATTCTATCTCTACACCATTTTCATATTTTGGTAAATCTGTAAATGTGTATTGCCAGTTATTTGTACTCTCTAATTGTACTGTTTTAATAGAGTCTGTGCTTCCTGATTTATATAACGATACTTCTATGCTCGATGGTCTATTTCCATAGGTATCATTATTGTCATTCCAGACTTTTTTTACTATTATTTCTTTTCTAGGTAATAAAACTACTACTTCGAAATCATCATCATCTTGCTGTCCTGCAAAGTACATTGAGTTACTTGTATCATCATATACAGAATATTTTTTTCCTCCTGCATATGATTTATAGCTATTTTTTGTTGTTGATTTAGTAGTTAAATTGGTCTCTTGAGGATATGTTGATGGCTCTGAATCTCTATCTGCTTTTTCTTCTGTAGTTATATCTTTTCCCTTTGTTCCATCTGAATCTACAAAGTCTGAATCATGTGCTTTAGAAATATATGCTATATTAGTTAAGTATATAAAACTATCAATTGATGATTCTT
>CANQFW010000101.1 GCA_947599995.1 uncultured Clostridia bacterium | reverse complement strand
GTATAAAATGATAAAGTAAAAACAAAAAGAAGGTATTCAACACAAAGGATAAATGTTTTATAAAAGAGGAGGAACAAAATGAGTATTAAACACAAAAAAACAAGAACAATTAAAACTAATAAAGGTATAACTTTGATAGCGCTTGTAATAACAATAATAGTACTTTTAATTTTGGCAGGGGTGTCAATAGCAACATTAGTAGGTGAAAATGGAGTGATAAAAAAAGCAACAACAGCAAGAGAGAAAACAAATATAGCGAATGTAAAAGAAATGGCACAAACAGATATATTAGGGTGTGAAGCAGAAAATAGAGGAAGTATAACAGGGGAGCAACTACAAGGAATATTATGTAAATATTTTAATGGAGTGCCAGATACAGTAGAAGAATTAGAGGAAGCTTTAAAGAATCCCGAATATAGTTTAAAAGCAAATGATGAATACGGAGGAAAAAGCGTAGAAGTAAAATTATCAGATATATATGATGGCGAATTGGGAGATGTAATGGGACCGATAGCAGAAAAAGAAACAAGTTATGTAGGATATTATGCAGATTTTCAGAATGATGAAGGAGAAGAAAAACCAGATGGAAAACCAGATGGAATAATATATGCAGACTTAGCAGTTGGTAAAAAAGGAAACTGGCATGGTAATAACTTTGAATATACAACAGAAACAGAAGGATTAAAAACATATACAATAGGAGATGAAGTTGAATCGAAAGAATTTGGAAATTTAAAAAAGCCAGTGATATCAGCAGTACCAGAAAGTGAAGGAAAAGACAGATTTTATGTAATGGCATTAGAAGATGTAGATGATAGTAATCACTATTGGTATCGCGATGCATGGGGAAAATTAAATGATATAGTAGAAACTTCAGCTAATGATTTTGGAAAAGGAAAAGAAAATACTAAAAATATGATAGATAATTGGAACAAAAATGGGGGAGAAAGTAGTTATGGAACACAAGATAGTAATGACATATGGGGGATAATTCAAAAAGATGATATTACTAATAAATATAATTTAAAAACATGGTTTGTACCATCAAAGTCTGAATGGTCTGCATTTGGAGATATGTTATATACGGATTTTAATGTTAACTTAGGTGAGCAAGGTAATTTTGGATTAAAAGGCTGTTACTGGTCATCTTCACAGTACGATGAAAGCTACGCATATTGTGCATACTTCGGCAGGAGTGATACATCAGATGGCAATGTAAATGGTTCAGGATCATTACGCTTGAGTGCGACTTTCTAATTTTGTAGAAAATTAGAAAGAGAATACAAGAGTTATGTAAATAGCGCTTGAATACAAAACGAGAAAAACTTCGTAAGAAGTTCTGATAGTGTATTATATAGTGTGTAAATTTAAAAAAATAATAAATTTATACACTATATAATACACTATCAATTTTAGTTATATTACTTTATATATTATATATAGTTCTCATTTGCAAATGCCACTTTTGCTTGTGTTACTTTTTTATCATTGGAAATTGCAGCACTAAAGCCTTAAAAATAAAATGTTACATCGATTTATTAAGTAAAACCATTATATAATAATTTGGGATTTTGAAAAATTGGTGCAAAATAAAATTTTATATGATATAATATTATATAGATAAAAAGTATGAAAGGATAATTAAATGTGTTATATATATTTCTAATTTAGTAAAATGTGTAAAAGAATATACAAATTATGAGACGAAAACTTTTGAAAAAATAACAAAATTAAGAGCCGAATATATGAATAAAAAGGAATTAACAAAAGCAGGTATACTATATACAGAAGTAAATAAAACGGTTTTATTATTAGAAAATTATCCTAAATTAAAGGCAAATGAAGAACTTTTAAAATTGCAGAAAAATTTGACAAAAATGGAAAATTAAATACAAGCTGCTAGAAGAATTTATAATAACGAAGTAGAAAAGTATAATAATTTTACAAGTATATTCCCTAATAATATACTAGCAAATATATTAAAAATTAAAAAAGAAAAATTTTTTGAAATGGAGTAAAAATAAATTGGATATTTTTAAAAGTATTATAAAATGGATTATAATATCATTTTTTTTATTAATACGGAGTGATTCTGGTTTCGTATTTAATTGCTACAACAAAAGGTATATGGCAAATTGTGATTATAGGAATAGTATTATTTGCTGTTATTCTTTTTGCAGTAGAAACCCAAGTAAGATCATTAGGTATTGCAAAAACACATAAAAATAAAAAACATAATAAAATAAAAAAAACAGACATGAGTTATGAATTTAAAAATATATATAATTATATTGAAGAACAATATGCAAGCGAATTAGAAGGAAATAGAAAAAAATTAATAAAATCTATTATAATATGTATTGTATTATTAATAATAGAAATTATATTATATATTATTTTCAAAAAAAAGATACATTTTATTAACACACGAAGAAGACGTTCAATATCAGGAATTATATTTTTACCAGCAGCACTATATTATGTATACAAATATAAAAAATATAATGATATATATGTTAATAATTTCAAAGATAAAATTATAAAAAATTTTGTTAAATATATAAATCATAATTTAGAATATCATCAAAATGGTGGAAAAAATTTATTTCATTATTATTTAGATGCAAAATTTGAAGATAAGCAATTTACCCATTTTACAACAGATGATTATATAGAAGGTATTAATGAAAATGGAACAAATATAGAAATGTGTAATATTGCTTTAGAAAATTATAATAACAATGGCGAATTTTTGAATATGGTATATGAGGGAATATTTTCAGTTACCAAATTAAATAATTATGTAACTGGGGAAATAAGAATTAAGAAAAACCAGTATACATTAAAAAATAAGAATAACAAGGTTGAGATGGACAATAATGAATTTGAAAAATACTTTGATGTATATTCTGACTCTAATATTTTAGCAATGGAAATATTAACACATGATATTATGGAGGAATTAGTACAATTTTATAAAACATATAAAATTAACTATGAAATAGTAATAAAAAATAACAATATATATATAAGGTTTGACACAGGAGTTATGTTTGAACCTAATATATTAAAAAAATCAGAAGATATGAATACTTTATGGGTTTACTATAGTGTTTTAAAATTTGTTATTAATTTTACTGTAAAAGTAAATAAATAAAAAAACACTTGCAAAATTGTAATAAATAGTATAAACTAAAGAAGTAAAAACAAAAGCGAAAAAGAGGGTATGAAAATGCAAAAGAGCAAAATAGCCAAAACCGTTGGCGCTGTAGAGAGAGAGAGAGAGAGAGAGAGCTATAATTTAAAAAAAGTAAAAAAAATAAAAATAATAGAAAAAGACAAGACTAAAACCTATGAAAAACAAATAGGTTATTAGCCTTGCCTTTTTGCGCTTTCATACCCAAAAGTAAGACATCAGAGAAAAGTTGTTAAATGTGTAAAATAAAAAAGAAGGAGGAATTTGAAAAATGAAACAAAAAGGTATTACTTTAATAGCACTTGTAATAACGATAATAGTACTTTTAATTTTGGCAGGTGTGTCACTAGCAACTTTAGTAGGTGAAAATGGAGTAATAAAAAAAGCAACAACTGCAAGGGAGAAAACAAATATAGCGAATGTAAAAGAAATGGCACAAACAGATATATTAGGGTGTGAAGCAGAAAATAG
>CANQFW010000100.1 GCA_947599995.1 uncultured Clostridia bacterium | reverse complement strand
CTTATGAATTCGAAATTATTGTACACTATTTAAATTAAAAAATTTGTCATATTGTGGTGTGAATATAAATTTTTTTTTAATTTATTCTTGTGCAAATAAAGATAACATATTAAAGCTATATATATTAGTTAATTTTATTATTATTTAGAGTTTAGGTAATGCTGCATTTAGTAAATAGTATAAAAAAAGCCTTACCATATTTATAAAATGGTAAGACCTTTTTTACTATGTATTTATTTAATATTTAATATTCATTATTAATTACTAAAAATTATTTTAAACTTTATTTCAAAATATCCATTTAGGAACATATTCTTCTTCATTTTCTCCAAGTTCTTGTATATATCCGTTATTTAAATCAAGACTATACAAATAATTTGCAATCTCGTCATACTCTTTTTTTGAAATTTTTCTATTTAACTCTTCTATCTGTTTTGCTTTATAAGTAGGAAAATATTGAGCCATAAGACTTATAAATACATCTTTTGGCATATTATCATTTATCCATTTCAACACATTTTTACTATTTTCAACCTGCCTTGGAAGTATTAAATGTCTTATTATCATTCCGCTTCTTCATAACACCTCTTTCGTCAAACACTGATTTGCCAACTTGTCTGTGCATCTCTTTCAATGCTAAAGTTACAACTTCAAAATAATTGTCCACTTTGGAATATTTTTTAGCCAAATCATTAGAAAAATATTTAAAATCAGGCAAATAAATATCTACAAAACCTTCAAGCATAGCTAGAGTTTCCACATTTTCATACCCATTAGTATTATACACAATCGGTACACTAAGACCTTTTTTTCTTGCAATGTTAATAGCTTCAATTATTTGTGGTACATAACTTGTTGGGGTAACCAAATTAATATTTTCAATATTTTTCTCTTGTTGGTTCAAAAAAATATCAGCTAATTCTGGTACTTTTATTTCCCTACCAACACCCTCTTGGCTAATTTCATAATTCTGGCAAAAAACACAATTCAAATTACAATTAGAGAAAAATACAGTTCCCGAACCATTTTCCCCGCTAATACAGGGTTCTTCAAATTCATGAGTAGATACCAAAGCAATCTTAACAGTATCTTTTGACCCACATCTACCAACCTGGTTTTTAATTCTATTAACTTTACACCTATGAGGACAAACCTCACATTCATCCAATTTTAAAACCACAATTTTTACCTCTAAAATTCTGCCTCTTTTAAAGAATATTCATTATTAATAATAGTCATAATAATTTGAATAGTCTTCTCCAAATCATTATTTTTCAAAACATAGTCATATAAGCCTATTTTTGATTCCTCATAATCAAACCTATTTAATCTCAAAATAACTTCTTCAGGGCTTGGCTTATCTATTCTTTCTTCAAGTCTTCTTTTTAATTCCTCCTTAGGCACACGTAGAAAAATAGTTATTATCTTTGTATCTTTACCTAATAATTTAATCAAATTTTCGGTTCCATTTACGTCGATATCCTTTACTATTATCTTTCCATTTTTTATTTTTTGATTCAAAAGAGTTCTTGAAACTCCATAATAATTATTGTGATGTATATCGTACTCATAAAACTCATTATTTTCTATCTTTTTTTCAAATTCTTCTTTTGATATAAAGTAATAAGTTTTTCCTTCTTCATCTCCTGGTCTTTGAGGCCTTGAAGTATATGATGGTAAGGTTTCAATATTTTCCATTCTCTTTATTAATTCTTTTTTTATGGTATCTTTTCCTGCTCCTGCAACTCCTGACAATATTACTAACATTTCTTTTTCTCCCTTTTATTTGTTATTAAACATCACTTTTTAATTATTTCCTTTATTATACATTTTCATCTTCAATCTCTTGTTTTTCTTGCTCTTCTTGCTCTTCTTGCTCTTCTTGCTCTTCTTGCTCTTCTTTCTCTTCTTGCTCTTCTTGTTTTTTCTTGTATCCACAAATTTCAACTTTATTTTCTACAATTTCGTTTGCTGCTAGTGTAACAGGCGATTCCTCATCTACATCTGTTAATTTTTCATCTCCATTTGCTATTTGTCTTGCTCTCCTTGCTGTAGCAATTACTAATGCATATCTATTTTCTGCATGATTTAATAGTTCTTTAACTGTTGGTTTTTCAATCATTTAAATAACTCCTCTCTTAAAATTATTCTTGTTCTTGACTTATACCTTTTTCAAGCCTCGCACCTACAGTTTCTGGTTGAACAGATGACAAAATGACATGACCAGAATCTGTTATAATAACAGCTCTTGTTCTTCTTCCACATGTTGCATCTACTGCTGTTTTGCTTTCTTTAGCATCTTGTATCATTCTTTTTATTGGTGCTGCTTCAGGGCTTACTATAGCTACAATCCTATTTTCTGCTACTAAGTTGCCAAATCCAATATTTAGTAATTTCATATCATTACACCGTCCTTTTTCTTTAATATATCTATTTTACTACATTTTTGTTAATAAGTCTAGTATTTTTGTACATTTTTATATAACTCTTGTAAAAGCATTTTTCCCACCAAATACACAAGGACTTGTACATTTAAAGCCTGGAAAAGTACATCTTGCTCCTTTTGAATAATTAAGTAGATAATTATATACTTCAGTATTTTTATGTTTTGTAGCCATTAAATATTTATCCATAGTCTGCTTAGTCTGGTCCATTATTTCAAGTTGGGCAGCTCCACATAATCGTTCTGTACACTTAAGAACAAAATTTTCAACAGTGCCTCTTTCATTAACCCTTACCATCATACCTTGTGGGAAATATTCTTCTAAGGATTTTATGTCTTGTAACCATTCTTCTTCTAAATCTGTTCCTCTTATAATTTTAGGCACATAATACATAGGTTCATCTAAAAAGCTTATCTCATAACTTAATGTTCTATGCCTTTGAGCCTGTGCAAGCTGCGCAAAACTTGCTAAATAATTTACAGAATAGTTTTCTCCAAATTCTTCCTTTCTTTGTCTTTTAGCAAAAAGTGAAAATTCTCTTTTTTTAGCATCTGCATCTAATCCTTCCACTTTTAAATCTGGCATTTGTACTAAAAATTCTTTAAATACCTCCTTTATATTTTGGTCAAACTTTGTGCATTTAGTTTCATCTTTTATATAATTTTCGCAAAAATGCATAATGTAATTTAATTGGCCAAAGTTACAAGTATATTCCATAACGGTTGCAGGAGTAAATACGCTGATTAAATATCTGGCATTTTCCTGTGCTAATTTTTGTACCTTTTTTTCATCAAATAATGTATACCTTTCAGAAATTATTTTCATATATTTTTCTATCCATTTTTCATACAAAGCTTTTTCTGATTCATTTGGTTCCATCTTTGTGTACCTGGCTGATTTTTCGGATGTATTGTACATTTTTTCATTATTTAATATAATGGCAAGAATTTTTGGAACCTGTTCTAAAGATAAATTATAGTTTACATGTCCAAAAACGCTGTGATGACCTGAATTAAGTGTTCTTTGTGTTCTTTTATTTGTTTTTTCCTCTGATTCATTAAATAATTTTTCCATACTATCTGGTAAATAACATATGCCTGCTGATTTGCCAGAAAAGTTTAAAGCTTCTTTTTTTGTTAATTCATATCCTATTTTTGTTGATGCAAGAATTTCTATTTTCATTTTTACTTCGTTTCCTTTCTTGATTTTTTAAATAATATCATAGTAAAGGATTTTTTTCAAGTAATAATAA
>CANQFW010000099.1 GCA_947599995.1 uncultured Clostridia bacterium | reverse complement strand
GTTATTTGGTTAATGAGTGCAATACTATCTTTTTTCATTTTAGAAATTTCAATTTCCATTTTTTCAATATAGTTTTGCTCTTTTTCTATTATATTTTGAATATTAATAGGAATATCTTCTATTTTCTCTAGTTCACTTAATATTTGTTGTAATTTTTGCTTTTCCTTTTTAATTTTCTCTTGAAAAACATTATAGAGTTCTTTACCGAGATTTACAGAAGAAGAGTCGTATTTTTTATTATCTTTTCTTGATGTTAATGGAATAACATTTAAAGCACCATTTTTTGTATTATCATATTTATTTAAAACAACACAATAATGTAATCCACCTAGTTCATTTCCAATATTAAATCCTAAATTTACTTTTATAACATCGCCACGAGAAAACATCCCAGATTTTGCAATATTAAAAGTTCTTTCTTCATCATGATATTCAGCAAAATCATTTATCCAATAAGCTAATAAATCACTTTTCTTATATTCACTCAATTCTATGTGCTTAAGAAAAGATAAATCTAATCTATTTAAAGACTTATCTTTATGTATAATAGTATTGTTTTTTATTTCGATTTCATCTTCATTCACACTATCAGCTCCTTATAATTGTATATAGCATCATTATATCAAACATTTGTTTTAAATACAATAGCTATTGAAAAATATTTTTAATATGTTATAATTTATATATCAGTTGATTAATCGAATTATTTTTCCAAAGCAAATATGGGAGGAAAATTTTTCGTAAATAACCTCCTTAATCGCTCCAACAACGTATCTGTTCGAACTTTTATATAAAACAGATAAAAATATCATTCTGAAAAAGAATGGTATTTTTTTAATTTCATTTTCAATATGTACTACAATATATAATTACATTAATAAACTTTGCAAAATATAAACTTGTAATGTTTGCAATAGATGCATCTGCGAATCCATGACTGATTAAATTACATCTGTCCAATTAAATTTTAGAAATCATCAAATTAGAAGAAGAATATCTTCTAAGACCTCTATAGAATACTACAAATGTCAATACTGTAAGAACAACCGTTATACCAATTATAGCAAGTGCTAATCGCAAATCAAACTTTGTCATAACCCATACAGGAAAATATGATGTTAGTCCAACAGGAATTACTGTAAGTAGTAATATCCTTGATACTCCTTTAAATATTCCATCTGGATATGTTGCAAAATTTGTCATCAAACTGTTTCCGGTATCTGCAATCATATCAGACTTTCCAAACCAGAAGCTTAAACTACCAAGTAAAACGGCAATATCTGTTATAATTATTGCTCCAGTTATTGAAAAAAGTGTAAATAATAAAAATTTAATTATCGTTACTCCACTTATCACAAGTATAATATATCCATATAACATATCCCCGAGTGCAGATACTTCGATATCTGTGGTAATAGTAGATATTAGTACATTTTTGGGTTGCACTAAAAAGCTATCAAGTTTACCATTCGTTATTATATCTGAAAGAGAATATGACTTTTTGAAAATAAAATGTGAGAAACCATATGTTGATGCAGCAATTGCCCATAGTAATAAAACTTGGTTAAATGTATATCCACCCACATCTTCTTTTAGTGAATAAATAACAATCCACTGAATTATGAAGCTGGCATTATTAAGTATCATAAAAGCAATGTTCATAATAAAACTAGTTTTATTTATCATTTCACGCATCAACCCATATTTAATGTTCTTTATTGTCACTCTTAATTGATTTTTAACCGCCTGTAGCATTTAATCTTCTCACTCCTTTCATGTATATTACTAAGCACATTCCCCATGCAATCCCTAAATAGGTTATTTGGGATATTATAATCTGAACAGCTGATGAATAACTAAAATCCACAAATAGCTTTGCAGGGCCATAACAGGTCACATATATTGGACTACATTTCATAATTTGTGCAAGAGGACCTGGGAAATACTCAATTGGAAATAAAACTCCAAGTACTAATATCATTTTACTATATAGCCAAAATATTGGATTTGAGTCTTCAATTATAAATGAAATAAGTCCAATAAACGTTACAAGTAATGAATTAATTAATACTGCTAATATTCCGGATAAAAGAACTATTATTATAGCAGGTATGGATAACACAGGAATATCTTTTAAAAAGATCATTCCCATTGTAAAACCAACTATCATTGAAATTATAGTTTTAATTGTTATTTCACCCAAATGGCTAGATATTGCATAACCGATATAACTATAAGGTTTATTTATCATATATGCAATGTTTCCACCTCTTACGTCATCTGTTATTTTTCTACAATATCTTCTACCATCTGTTGCACCCCATATAATCTCCGTTATGATGACATACCAAATCATTTGATTTTTAGAGTATCCATTAATCAATTCATTTGGATTATCATAAATATAATCCCAAAGATTCATAAATATGAAAATTAATAAAATAAAATTGATTAATCTAAACAATATGTTTAGTATATATTGTAGATTACTTATAAGTTCACTTTTATAAATATGAATGTACTTTCTCATATTGCTACTCCTTTCTATAAATTGTAGAAATAATTTCCTCAAGAGGAATATTAGAAACATTAATGTCTATAATATTTTCAGGATTAATTAATTTGAAAATGGATGTTATATCAGTTTCATTTGTGTTAATTTCAATCTTAAAACTATTTGCCTTTTCCTTTAATACTTTAACACCTTTCGTATTATTGAAGTTGACACTTCTTTTTAATTTAAGCTCTAAGACTTTCTTATCCATATAATGATATTTCAAATTGGTCATAGAATCATCCATAACAATTTTTCCATCATTGATGATTATAACCCTTTTGCAAAGTTTTTCAATATCAGAAGTATCATGGCTTGTAAGAAAAATTGTAGTATGATATTCCTTGTTCATTTTTTTTATTAGTTCTCTAATACTTTCCTTTACAACAGGATCAAGTCCAATCGTGGGTTCATCTAAAAATAACACCTTTGGTTTATGAATTAATGATGCAACAATTTCGCATCTAATTCTTTGACCAAGACTTAGGTTTCTTACTGGTGTATTTATAAATTCTCCAAGATTGAAAACCTTACTTAATTCTTCAATACGCTTTTCGGTTTCGTTGTCTGAAATATCATAAATAGCTCCAAAGAACTTAAAATTATCATATGCAGTTAAATGCATCCAAAGTTGTTCCTTTTGACCAAACACTGTTCCGATTTCATATGCTAATTTTTTTCTTGCTTTAGTAGGATTAATTGCAAGTACTTCAATACTTCCACTATCAGGGTAAAGAATACCTGTAAGCATTTTTATTGTTGTACTCTTTCCTGCTCCGTTAGGTCCTATAAATGCAATAACTTCACCTTCTTCGACATCAAAAGAAATATCATTTACAGCATGAACTTCTTTGTATCTTGGTTTTACAATTGCTTTTATGCTACCAATAAAACCTTTTTCTTTTTCCTTTACTTTAAATGTTTTTGTTAAATGTTTTACACTTATGACTGTCATAAGCCTTTCCCCCTCCTTTGTTATATGCTTTAACTTATGATTTAAAAACATCAAAAAAACGAAGTTACCTACTATTAATTAGTAGTGACTCCGCTTTATATTTTAAAACGTGTAGGCTTTGTTAAACCCTGTGTAGCTTTTTTTATACACACTCACTTTTTTATTTATCAATTATGGTAATATTTTACCATAATAATTATAAAAAATCAATAATTTATAAAA
>CANQFW010000098.1 GCA_947599995.1 uncultured Clostridia bacterium | reverse complement strand
TTTTTTAAATATTTTATGACTATTCGGTGTTACCATTCTATCATAACTAACTAAATCTTTACAATACTCTTGTATTACTTTCCTTTCATTTGCTGGAATTAATCCAAAAGTTCCTGTACTATTTATTATACCATTTTCATTTAACTTTTTTGCGACTTCTATTCCTTTATCACATAAAAGCACTGGTGAAAAATAATTAGAATTCTCATTACCGTAATAATCATATATTCTTATTTCTTTCATATTTTCTATTTGCTCATATATGTATCTAGTCTGACTTTTTCTAAAATTGATTTTATCTTCCAAGTTTTTTAAATTATATATGCCTAATAATGCTTGCATTTCAGTCATTCTATAATTCCATCCTATTTCTGAAAATGATTTATAAGTATCTTTAATGTTAGTACAATGATTTCTCAATAATTTGCATCTTTCTGCCAATTCATCATCATTAGTTAAAATAAATCCACCTTCTCCTGTTGCCAATATCTTCCCATTTTTCATACTGAAACAACCAAATTTTCCAAATGTTCCTAAATATTTATTATTCCATTTTGAACCATGGGCTTGGCATGCATCTTCTATAATTTCTATATTATTTTCTTTAGCAAAATTAGTTAATTTATCTAGATTATAACTACATCCCCATAAATAAACTGGTATAACAGCTTTTGTTTTATTAGATATTTTCTTTTTCAAGTCATCATAATCAAAATCGATACCATTTTCTTGACAATCAACAAATATAGGTACAGCTCTTTGATATATTATAGGTATAACAGACATTATAACAGCGTTAGCTGGTACTAATACTTCGTCGTCTTCTTTTATGTTTAAAGATGCCAGAGCTAAATGTATTGCAGCCGTTCCATTTGCTACTGCTATAGCGTTCTTAACCAAAAAAAATTTTTTTAATTTTTCTTCAAAAATAGGAATATATTTATCTTGTTTACAAGGATTAAATTCATTTTTTATTAAATTTTCTATATTTATATTATCTTTCATAATAGACCCCTTTTATTACAAAATCTCCTCAAAAGCCATTAGTTGCCACATATTTACACAATCTTCTGAAAAATTATAACATTCTTTAATTTTTAATTTTTTATCAAGAAATATATCTTCTAAATTTGAATCTGATATTTTTATTGATGTAGTTTCTTTAGGTATCAATTTACTTGACGGGCAAGCATGTATGCCACCATCAGGTGTAATAAAATATAATCTATCTCCAGCAAAGCAATTATTAATACATTTATCATAATGTTTTATAGATTCCAACATTTTTTTAACATATTCTTTGTTAGGTAACCTTGTTGCTGAAACATTGTTATACATTCTTAGAATTATATTTTCTAATTCAATAGCATCATTTTTATCTAAAGTCAATTCTTCAAATAACTCTGTTCCTTTATTTAAAAATATAGGTTGAAAAATATAGTAATCAACTTTTAATTCTGTTACAAATTTATATGTTTGTTCTAAATCTTTTATATTTAATTTTGTTAAGACAGTATAAATTCCTATTTTTACATTTGACATTTCTTTTAAAATTTTTATTCCTTTTTCCACTCTATCAAAACCATCATTTTCTGGATATTGTCTATATTTGTCATTGTATTCCTTTTTATATGAATCTAAAGAAATTGATAGGGCATCCACTTTACTGTCAATTATCTCTTGATAATATTTGTCTACTAAATAGCCATTAGTACATAATACAACTTGGATATTGTAGTCTTTTATACTTTTAATTATTTCAAATGTTCTCTTAGGATTAGATAAAGGTTCAGCTCCTGCAATGAACACTCTTGTAATTTGATATTTTTTAATTTTTTTTATAAAATCTAAAATATATTCATCACTAATATCTGTATTTTTTATTGTGTTTTTATTATTTATAGGATTATTATCTTCTGAAAAATCTAAATAACAATATTTACAATGAAAACAACATTTAGAATTTAAAGCCCATAAAATTGTATTCATTCCTCTTCTATCTCCTTTCATCTAATTTTTTCTCTTCTATAACATTTTGCATTCTAAGTAGTATTTGATTTGAATCTTCTCTACTAATGTCTAACTTTATGAATCTTTCTGGATGAGTATCTGCATAAATTGAGTAAAATTTATCAACAGCTTTTAATAATTTAATCTCATCTGGCTTATATGGTATCCCATCTCTCTTTTCCGCTCTACTAATAGCTAAATCAGGATTTCCATATAATAAAAATGTTCTTTTTGGCAATTGCCTAAAACTACCAGCAAAAGAATATATCTTTTCTGCTATTTCTAATGGATTTCCACCATTCTTCTGCGCAATTAATATTGCTTGATATAATGCTATGGTGTCTATGCTCCTATCTTCAATTACTGTCTTGCCATCTTCCAAAGCTTGTCTTATTGTACTTTCATACTTATACATTGATCTCGATAATAATAACATTGTTTCTGTCAAAGGCACCCCCATATTAAAAAATCTATCTTCTGTATGATAAAGAGCTGAAAAAATTTTTTTATTAAGTCCTTCTTGAACTTCATTAAAAATTTCTTTAATAAATACAATATTTTCTTTATTACTGATATTCTTTTCTAATTGTTCTCTATAAAAAGTTTTCCCTGTTCCGCTTATTCCTTCTAAACTTAATAATTTACCTTTCATATTTTCTCCTTTCATTACATTTCCCATGGAAATATTACCCAACCTCTAACAATTTTTCCTATGTATTCTATTTCATCATTATAGCTAAATTTGTTACTTTTTTCCCAATTTTCTTCATTAACTACACAAATTGCAGTCCTTAATTCTTTTGGTTGCCATTTCTTTACTTCTTCTTTTATTTTTCTAATTGTCGCACCACTTCCTAGTATATCATCAACAATTAAAACTTTTTTTCTTCTAATTTCAGAAAGATCTACCTTTTCATCAATCATTGGTTCTTGCTTAACTGCATTTATCTCATCACTAATTGTTTCAATTGATTTAATGTTTTCTATTTTTCTTATGTTCAAAACATGAGACATAATAACACTTGGTATCATTCCTCCTCTTACTATAGAAATTATTATCTCGGGATTATAATCACTTTTTATGTTATCACTCATATTTTTTACTATTGTTGAAATTTCTTTCCAATCTATATAATTAACTTTATTGTTCATTATTTTTATCACCTGCTTTTTTAAATTTTAAATATTTCGATAATCCCTCAAATCTCATCTTACAAGACAGACATTCCTTACAATGCTTGTCTTGTCTATTCCAGCAAGAAAATGTTTTATCTTCTATAAATTCTAGGTATCCCAATTTATCAGCAATTTCCCATATTTCTGACTTATCTAACTTTATAATAGGAGCTTCTATATTAATGTTATTTCCAATTGCAATTTTTATTGTATTTTTTAAGTTTTCAAAAAATTCTGTTGTACAATCTGGATGGCTACTATTACCAGCTAATCCACATATAACATTATTTATTCCATTAGTATTAGCATAAATTGCTGCTAAAGAAATTAAAATTAAATTTCTTCCCTCAAAATCATTACTTTTAGCAATATCCTGCAATACCCCAATATCATATATTTCATGTTTAATGTTTAATTCTTTACAAATTTGTTTTGCACATTCTATATCTCTTCGATATTTATTATTATAAACAAATGACATTGCATAAACATTTTTGTTTCCAAATTTATTAATTGCCATTAGTAAACAAGTTGTACTGTCTTGTCCACCTGATAAAATAACTAATGCTTTATCCATTTTTGATATCATTCCTTTCTTGCCTTCGCTTTGCTACGTCTGCGAAAGGCACAAATGAAAAATTTTTATTTGATTTTGTTACCATAATTTGTTATAATATTACTAGATGTATAGATAGACTGAAGAGCACG
>CANQFW010000097.1 GCA_947599995.1 uncultured Clostridia bacterium | reverse complement strand
TAGCAGCAGAACAAAAAGCAAGAGCAACGTATGAAAAGTTAATAGATTTATGTAGAGACAATCCAGATGTAATAGATCCACTAAAATTCTTAAGAGAAAGAGAAGTAGTCCATTTCCAAAGATTTGGAGAAGCACTTCGTGGAGTTCAAGATAAACTTGCAGAAAAAAAACATTATATGTGCAATAATTAGAAATTTAGCAAATTAGAATGAGCAAGTAGTTGAAAGGCTACTTGCTTTTATTGGAATGACGAACATGTAGTTTATACTCGATTATTATAATTCTAAGTTTGACATCGAAAAAGAATTAAAAACTCGAATTAACTTTATATATGTGACATACTAGCTATTAGAAGACAAAAGTGTTGAATATAAAGTATAAAATAAGAAGTCTACAAAGTGAATAAAATATATTAAAATTATTTAATCAATTTAAAACGATAAATATCGGAAAAAAATACAAAAAAAGTATTGCAATTATATTTTATAAATGATAATATATTTATATAAATAAATCGTAGATTCAGAGTAGTAAATAAAATTGAAAAAGATAGAGAGTAATTGATGGTGGAAATATTACATTGGAGATTTTATTGAATGGACTGATGAGTGCATCCCAGAAAATATTAGTATGGGATGACGGGAATTCAACTCGTTATCAATGAAAATGTATGATTGTACATAGTGAATTAATTAATAGGTGGTATAGCAAGAATTATAACTCTTGTCCTTTTTAAGGATAGGAGTTTTTTTTTATATAACCAATGTAATAAGAAATTAAGTAATATATAAAATTATTAATAAGAGATTCTACTATGTAAAATATTTAATAGAAAGGATTGATTATATGGGAAAAGGAAGATTTGAACAATATGGAGGTCAGTATATTCCAGAAACACTAATGAATACAATACTGGAATTAGAAAGATTTTATGAACAAAGTATTAAAAGTGAGGAGTTTCAAAATGAATTAAAAGAACTTTTGGAAAAATATGCAGGTAGACCATCATTATTATATTTTGCTCAAAAAATGACAAATGATTTAGGGGGTGCAAAAATATATTTAAAAAGAGAAGATTTAAATCATACTGGTTCACACAAAATTAATAATGTACTTGGGCAAGCATTATTAGCTAAGAAAATGGGGAAAACAAGGATTATTGCTGAAACAGGAGCTGGACAACATGGTGTGGCAACTGCAACAGCTTGTGCTTTAATGGGCTTAGCTTGTGAAATATTTATGGGAGAAGAAGATACTAAAAGGCAAGCTCTTAATGTATATAGAATGAAATTATTAGGTGCTAAAGTCAATTCTGTAAAATCTGGAACAGGAACCTTAAAGGATGCAGTTAATGAAGCTATGAAAGAATGGACTAGAAGAGTTGATGATACATTTTATCTAATTGGATCAGTTATGGGACCACATCCTTATCCAACAATGGTTAGAGATTTTCAAAAAATAATAGGAAAGGAAATAAAAGAACAAATCTTAAAAGAAGAAAATAAATTACCAGATGCAGTTATTGCTTGTGTAGGTGGTGGAAGTAATGCTATGGGAGCTTTTTATGAATTTATACAAGATGATAAAGTTAGATTAATTGGGTGTGAGGCTGCAGGATTAGGAATAGAAACTGGAAAACATGCAGCAACAATCACTAAGGGTAAAGAAGGAGTATTTCATGGAATGAAATCACTATTTTGTCAAAATGAATATGGTCAAATAGACAAAGTTTATTCAATATCTGCTGGATTAGATTATCCAGGAATTGGACCAGAACATGCAATGTTAGCAAAAAGTGGGAGGGCAGAATATGTTGCAATTACAGATGAAGAAGCAGTAAATGCATTTGAATATTTGTCAAAAGTTGAAGGAATAATACCAGCTATTGAAAGTTCTCATGCAATAGCATATTGTATGAAATTGGCTCCAAAATTAAGTAAAGACCAAATAATAGTTGTAAATTTATCTGGTAGAGGAGATAAAGATGTTGAGACAATAGCAAGATATAGGGGGGAATTGATATGAGTAGAATAAGTAATTTAAAAAATAAAAAATCTTTTATAACTTTTATAACAGCTGGAGATCCATCTCTTGATATGACAGAAAAATTGATATACACAATGGAAAAAGCAGGTAGTGATTTAATTGAAATAGGTATACCGTTTTCTGATCCTGTTGCAGAAGGACCAGTTATACAAAGAGCTAATGAAAGAGCTTTAAGTAGAAAATGTACTACTGATGATATATTTGATTTAGTAAAAAAAGTAAGAAAAAATACGGATATTCCATTAGTTTTCTTGACATATTTTAATCCAGTTTTTACTTATGGCATAGAAAAATTCTTAAGTAAATGTAAGGAAATAGGTATAGATGGTTTAATAATACCAGATTTACCTTATGAAGAAAAAAATGAAGTAACAGTATTTTCAGAGGAATATGGAATAGATATAATTTCTATGATTGCACCAACTTCAGATGAAAGAATAAAAATGATTTCAAAAGAAGCTCAAGGTTTTCTATATGTTGTATCTTCTTTGGGAGTAACAGGAGTAAGAAAAGAATTTAATAAAAATTTGAGTAGAATGATAGAAATTGCAAAACAAAATACAGACATACCTTGTGCAATAGGTTTTGGAGTTTCAAACCAAGAACAAGCAAAGCAAATGTCACAAATTGCAGATGGTGTAATTATAGGAAGTGCAATTGTAAAAATAATAGAAGAATATGGCGACAACTCAATAGAACCAGTTTATGAATTTGTTAAAAGTATAAAAGAAAGTATAAATTAGGGGGATATATATGATGAATTTAAATAAGAGAATTTTAACAGGAGATAGACCAACAGGAAGGTTACATATAGGTCATTATTTTGGGTCATTACAAAATAGAGTGAAATTACAAGATGAATATGAAAGTTTTATAGAAATTGCAGATGTTCAAGCATTAACAGATAATTTCAATAATCCAGAAAAAGTCAGAAAAAATGTAAGGCAAGTCATGCTAGATTATTTATCTGTAGGAATAGATCCTAACAAGACAACAATTTTTATACAATCAATGATACCAGAAATAGCAGAGTTAACAGTTTTTTATTCAAATTTAGTAACAATAGCAAGATTACAAAGGAACCCAACTGTAAAAACAGAGATAGCACAAAAGAAAGAATTATTTGGCGATAGTGTAACTTATGGTTTTTTAGGTTATCCAGTAAGTCAAGCAGCAGATATAACAAGTGTCAAGGGCACTTTAATACCAGTTGGTGAAGATCAATTGCCATTAATAGAACAATGTAGAGAAATTGTAAGAAAATTTAATAGCATATATGGTGAGGTTTTAGTAGAACCAGAGGCAATTTTATCAAAAAATGCAAGAATAAAAGGGCTTGATGGTAATGAAAAGATGGGAAAATCATTAGGTAATGCAATATATTTGTCTGATACAGATGAAGAAATACAGAAAAAGGTTATGAGTGCTGTAACAGATCCTAATAGAATAAAAAAGGATGACTATGGAAATCCAAATGTTTGTATGGTTGCATATTATCATAACTTGTTTTCTAAAGCTGAAGATACAAAAAGTATTTGTGAGGAGTGTAAATTAGGAAAAAGAGGATGTGTTGCTTGTAAAAAAGAACTTATACAAAATATTATAAAGGAATTAACACCTATAAGAGAAAGAAGAAAATACTATGAAGAACATATGGAGTTGGTTGATAAAATACTACTAGAAGGTACAAAAAAAGCAAGAAAAGTAGCAATGGAAACAACTAAAGAAATAAAGAAAGCAATGAAATTAAATTATTTCGATTAATTAGTTTAGAATTATATACTATTTATGGAGAAAATAGTTATTGACGATATACAAAAAATAAAATTTCCAGAATATAAAGGTGTTTTAAGATTATTTTATGGAATCAATTATTAGGTCCAATTTTCACTTGACAAATACAGCAAATTATTAATCTTTATAGCTGAGTAAGTTTGACTTATATTGTATTTTAGTAAGGAATATGATAAAATAATTGATGAAAAGGTGGTAAAAAATATAAAATGAACAAAGAAAACTATTCAAAAATATTTATTATTTTACTTAGTTTAAATATTACTTGTCTATTAATATCTAATATAATCACTATT
>CANQFW010000096.1 GCA_947599995.1 uncultured Clostridia bacterium | reverse complement strand
GAAAATGCTCCTACTATGTTACTTACATGGAATAAAGTTGAGCAAAGAATTAAAGAACTAATAAAACTAGATAGATACTTAAATTCTTATGAAAAAGAACATTATCCAAAATGGCTTGAAGAACAAGAAGTTAAAAAAGAATTAGTAGAAAATGAAAAAAGACTAATTAGAGAAGAACAAGAAAAGCCATTTGAAGATAGATTTTATAAATTTCTCATTGAGCATGATATTTTTGATACTGATGAAGATTATGATACAGAGGAACAAAGAATTGAGAAAATAAGAAATGATTTAAAAGATACCACATCAATTTTAGATACTATTTCATATTTAGGAGAAGTTAGAAAATCAGAAGATGATAATTTAGAACTTGTACAAGAAATTGATTATTTTATAAATAAACTATCCGAAATTGCAAAAGAAAAAGATGAATATGATTTTAATGTAGGTGATACGGTTTATATTGGAACTGAAGAATATGAAATCAATTCAATAGGAACTTTTGATGTTAATTTATATGATTCTCAATATCCTCTTTTTGGTCGAGTAATGCCAAGAGATGAATTTGAAAGAAAAGCAAAAGAAAATCCTGAAAATGATAGCTTAAAACTTGCAAATAAAAGATTACAGCAATTATTAGATAGCATTTATAATTCAAATGAACAAGTAGTTTCTGATAATAATATCGAATCTTTAAAAGAAGAAAATAATGTAGAAATAGAACAAAATTCTCATGATGACATTATAGATAATTCTGAACAAAGCAACACAGAAAATTTAGAAGTTGTTGAACCTGAAGAAAATCAAATTATACCTCAATTTGAAAAGAAAAAAATAAAAAGACTTAATCAATTTAATCTTCATCCAGAAATTAGTTTAGAAAATAGAAATCAATATGTAATACAAAATAATGATTTAGGAGTTGGCACTCCGAAAGAAAAATATAGAAGAAATATTGAAGCTATCAAAGCATTAAAACAATGTGAAAATGAAAACAGATATGCAACTCCTGAAGAACAAGAAATTCTTGCTGGGTATGTTGGATGGGGAGGTCTTCCTGAAGTTTTTGATGTTAATAATTCATCTTGGGCAAATGAGTATATTGAACTAAAGAATATACTTTCTGAAGAAGAATATGAAAGTGCAAGAGCATCCACTCTTACTGCTTTTTATACACCACCTACAGTTATTAAAAACATATATAGAGTTATAGAAAATGCTGGTTTAACAGAAGGGAATGTTTTAGAACCATCATGTGGTATAGGAAATTTTATTGGTATGTTACCTGATAAATTACAAAATTTAAAATTATATGGAGTTGAAATAGATAGCATTA
This sequence comes from uncultured Clostridia bacterium, assembly GCA_947599995.1. Classification (GTDB taxonomy): domain Bacteria; phylum Bacillota; class Clostridia; order TANB77; family CAG-508; genus CAG-269. The sequence goes on along the minus strand of CANQFW010000096.1, from coordinate 2,887 downwards.
CTGGAGGAATAGCAAGACAATTATATCAAAAAAGTTCTATCGCAGTTGAAGGTTATGAAAATACAAATTTACCTGATAGTTTTTTTGATGCAGCAATTGGAAATGTTCCATTTGGTGATTTTAAAGTAGCAGATAAACGATATGATAAAAATAAGTTTATGATACATGATTACTTCTTTGCTAAAACTCTTGATAAAGTTCGTCCTGGAGGTGTTATAGCATTTATAACTTCAAAAGGAACTATGGATAAGGAAAATCCAAGCGTTAGAAAATATATTGCACAAAGAGCAGATTTATTAGGAGCAATAAGATTACCAGATAATACATTTAAAGATAATGCTGGAACTAAAGTTACCAGTGATATTATATTTTTACAAAAGAGAGATCATATTATAGACATTGAATCTGACTGGGTGAATTTAGCTACAGATGAAAATGGTATTACTATGAATAAATACTTTGTAGATAATCCAGACATGATATTAGGCGAAATGGTTATGGAATCTACAAGATTTGGTATGGACTCAACTTGTAAGGCAAATGAAAATGAAAGTCTTGATACTTCACTTTTGTATGCTATAAATAATATTCATGCAAATATTGGTGAATATGATAGAGATGAAGATATTGAAGAACTTGAAGATGATAATTGGATACCAGCTGAAGCAAATGTTAAAAATTTTTCTTATATTTTAGTTGATAATCAAATTTATTACAGAGTAAACAGTAAGATGTATCCTCAAGAATTACCTTTGACATCTGTAAGCAGAATTAAAGGTATGATAGCAATTAGAGATTGTGTAAGAAATTTAATTGAACTTCAAACAGAAGATTTTCCTGATGAAGATATTAAAGGAGAACAAATTAGATTAAATACATTATATGATGATTTTACTAAAAAATATGGACTTATAAATAGTAGAGCTAATAATATAGCCTTTAGAGAAGATAGTAGTTATTATTTATTATGTTCTTTGGAAGTAGTAAATGAAAATGGCGAACTAATAAGAAAAGCTGATATGTTCAGTAAAAGAACAATAAAGCCTCATAGAGAAATAACAAAAGTTGATACTTCTCGTGAGGCTTTAATTGCGTCTATGTCAGAAAAAGCAAAAGTTGATTTAAATTATATGCATGATATTTCAGGAATAGAAATTGATAAAATTATAGAAGATTTAGAAGGTGAAATATTTAATGTACCAGAGTATGTCAATCCTAATAATTGGGTAACGGCAGATGAATATTTATCTGGTAATGTTAGAGAGAAATTAAAAGTTGCAGAACATTTTGCTGAAACAGATGAAAAATTTAAAATTAATGTAGAAAAATTAAAACAAATCATTCCAAAAGATTTATCCGCTTCTGAAATAAGCGTTAAATTAGGTGCCACATGGATACCACAAGAAATTGTTCAAAGATTTATTTTTGAATTATTAGATACTCCAAATTATGCGAGATGGAATATAAAAGTTCACTATTCTGATCTTACTGCTGAATGGAATATTGAAGGCAAAAGTTATGATAGAACAAATGTAAAAGCTTATAACACCTATGGCACAAGTAGAGTAAATGCCTATAAAATTATAGAAGATACTTTAAACTTAAAAGATACAAAAGTGTTTGATACTATTATAAATGATGACGGAAGTAAAAGTAGAGTATTAAATAAACAAGAAACAGCTATTGCTCAAATGAAACAGGATCAAATTAAATCTGCTTTTGAAGAATGGATATGGAATGATCCAGATAGGAGAGAAAAACTTGTTAGAATTTATAATGATAAGTTTAATAGCATAAGACCTAGAGAGTTTGATGGAAGTAATCTTCAATTTAATGGAATGAACCCTGAAATATCTTTAAGACCACATCAAGTAAATGCTATTGCTCATATTTTATATGGTGGAAATACATTGTTAGCACATGAAGTTGGAGCAGGTAAAACCTTTGAAATGGTTGCAGCTGCAATGGAATCAAAGAGATTAGGTTTATGTAATAAATCATTATTCGTAGTACCTAATCACATTATAGAACAATTTGCATCTGAATTTTTACAACTTTATCCTTCAGCCAATATACTGGTTGCAACTAAAAAAGATTTTGCAACCAATAATCGTAAAAGATTTTGCAGTAAGATAGCCACAGGCGAATATGATGCAATTATTATTGGACATAGTCAGTTTGAGAAAATACCAATGTCAGTTGAAAGACAAGTTGCAATCTTAAATGAGCAAATAAGAGATATTATGAATGGTATAACTGAAATGAAAGCAAATCATGGTGAAAGATTTAGTATTAAGCAGTTGGAAAAAAGTAAAAGGAAACTAGAAGATAGATTAAAAAAATTAAATGACCAAAGTAGAAAAGATGATGTTGTAACTTTTGAAGAACTAGGTTGCGATAGAATATTTGTAGATGAAGCACATTATTTTAAGAATATGTTTTTATATACAAAAATGAGAAATGTAGGTGGGATTGCTCAAACCGAAGCACAAAAAAGTTCTGACCTCTTCATGAAGTGTAGATATTTAGATGAAATTACGGGAGGTAAAGGCATTATTTTTGCAACTGGAACTCCTATTTCAAATTCAATGGTTGAAATGTATACAATGCAGAGGTATTTACAATATGGAACACTTCAAAAGAACAATTTACAACATTTTGACTGTTGGGCAAGCACATTTGGAGAAACTGTAACTGCGATTGAACTTGCACCTGAAGGAACAGGTTATAGAGCAAAAACTAGATTTGCAAAATTTCATAATTTACCTGAACTAATGTCTATGTTTAAAGAAATAGCAGATATACAAACTTCTGATATGTTAAATCTTCCAGTTCCAAAAGCAAATTATCATACTATTGTAGTAGAGCCTAGTGAAACTCAAAAACA
>CANQFW010000095.1 GCA_947599995.1 uncultured Clostridia bacterium | reverse complement strand
TCATCTCCTGGGAAATCATAGCTTGATAATAAGTCTCTAACTTCCATTTCAACTAATTCTAATAATTCTGGATCATCTACCATATCGCATTTGTTTAAGTAAACAACGATATATTTAACTCCAACTTGTCTAGCTAATAAAATGTGCTCTCTTGTTTGAGGCATTGGACCATCAGCTGCAGAAACAACTAATATTGCTCCATCCATCTGTGCAGCACCTGTAATCATATTTTTAACATAGTCAGCGTGTCCTGGGCAGTCAACATGTGCATAGTGTCTATTTGCTGTTTCATATTCAACGTGTGCTGTGTTAATTGTGATTCCTCTTGCTTTTTCTTCTGGTGCTTTATCAATGTCTGCATAATCCTCAAATTTTGCTTTTCCTTCTAATGATAAAACTTTTGTAATAGCTGCTGTTGTTGTTGTTTTTCCATGGTCTACGTGTCCGATAGTACCAATGTTAACGTGTGGCTTAGATCTGTCAAATTTTTCCTTTGCCATTTTTTTATTCCTCCTTTTAAGTTTGCCTTTGAGTGTTTACTAATTGTGGATAAACTATTCAAAATGCCACTAGCATTTTGTTTTTATTATTCCTTAATTATTCCTCAATAGGCATTTTTATTTTTTAAATTAATAACATTTTTTATAAAGTTGCTTGCATTATATACTATTTTCAGTAAAAATGCAAGCCTTTATTGTATTTTTTATTTCTTTTATCACTTTTATTTTCAAAATATTAACAACATATTAAATATTCTGTATAAGAATATTTGTTATTTTTATAATCGTTCTTCATTTTTTAATATAAAAATTATATTTCTAAATAATATTTTGTAAATCAATTTATATTTTACTTAAGCATTTTTGTTTCTTGAAGAAACAATAGCTTCGTGAACTGATTTTGGAACTTCTTCATAATGAGATGGTTCCATAGAATAGCTTCCTCTACCTTGTGTTTTTGAACGTAAGTCTGTAGCATATCCAAACATTTCTGATAATGGAACAAAAGCTCTTATTTCTTCCATTCCAGATACTGCTTCCATACCTTCAACCTTACCACGACGAGAGTTAACATCTCCTATAACATCTCCCATGTATTCTTCTGGAACTGTTATTTCAACTTTCATTATTGGCTCTAGAATAACTGCTTTTGCTTGTTTACATCCTTCTTTGAATGCCATAGAAGCAGCAATTTTGAATGCCATTTCTGAAGAGTCAACTTCGTGGTATGAACCATCGACTAGTGCTACTTTGAAATCTATAACTGGGTAACCAGCTAAAATTCCTGTTTCAGCAGCTTCTCTCATACCTTGTTCAATTGGTTTGATATATTCCTTAGGTACTGATCCACCAACAATTTTACTTTCAAATTCAATTCCTTTTCCTGGTTCTAATGGTTCCATTTCAAACCAAACATCACCATATTGTCCTTTACCACCTGATTGACGAATGAATTTTCCTTGAACTTTAACTTTGTTTCTAATTGTTTCTTTGTATGCAACTTGTGGTTTACCAACGTTACATTCCACTTTAAATTCTCTTTTTAATCTGTCAACAATAATATCTAGGTGCAATTCACCCATACCAGCAATAATTGTTTGACCAGTTTCCTGGTTTGTGTAAGCCTTAAATGTTGGGTCTTCTTCAGCAAGCTTTGCTAAGGCAATTCCCATTTTTTCTTGTGCTGCTTTGTCTTTTGGCTCAATTGCTATATCAATAACTGGCTCTGGGAATTCCATTGATTCTAGTATAACAGGATGTGCTTCATCACATAATGTGTCACCTGTTGTAACATCTTTTAAACCAACGGCTGCTGCAATATCTCCAGCATATACTTTTTCAATATCTTCTCTATGATTTGCATGCATTTGAAGAATTCTTCCAATTCTTTCCTTTTTATCTTTATTTGCATTTAATACTGATGAACCAGATTCTAATGTTCCAGAATATACTCTAAAGAAACATAGTTTTCCAACAAATGGATCTGTTGCAATCTTAAATGCTAAAGCAGCAAATGGTTCAGAATCAGATGTTTTTCTTTCTACTTCATTTCCATCTAAATCTATACCTTTAATATGTGCAATATCTGTTGGTGCTGGCATATAATCAATTATTGCATTTAATAATTCTTGTACACCTTTATTTTTATAAGAAGATCCACAACATACAGGAACTATTGTATTATTTATTGTTCCTATACGTAAACCTTTTTTTATTTCTTCGGCTGAAAGCTCTTCACCTTCTAGATATTTCATCATTAAATCTTCGTCTTGTTCACATACAGCTTCAATCATGTTTTGTCTCCATGTTTCTGCATCTTTCTTCATGTCTTCAGGAATATCTGTTTCCTCAATTTCTTTTCCTAAATCATCTTTGTGAATAAAAGCTCTCATTTTGATTAAATCAACTATTCCTTGGAAATAGTCTTCTTTTCCTATTGGAAGTTGAATTGGAACAGCATTTGCATGTAATCTATTTTTTAATTGTTCTACGCAAAGCATAAAGTCAGCTCCAATAACGTCCATTTTATTTACATATACCATTCTTGGTACACTGTATTTATCAGCTTGTCTCCAAACTGTTTCTGTTTGTGGTTGTACACCACCCTTAGCTGCTAAAACTGTTACAGCTCCATCAAGAACTTTTAAAGATCTTTGCACTTCTACTGTAAAATCAACGTGTCCAGGAGTATCAATTATATTTATTCTATGATTATCCCAGAAACAAGTTGTAGCAGCTGATGTAATTGTAATTCCTCTTTCTTGCTCTTGAGCCATCCAGTCCATTGTTGCAGCACCTTCATGAACCTCTCCTATTTTATGAGTTTTTCCTGTATAGAAAAGTATCCTTTCAGTCGTTGTAGTTTTTCCAGCATCTATATGTGCCATTATTCCTATATTTCTTGTTCTTTCTAATGGACATTGTCTATCTGCCATTTTTTATTTCCTCCTAATTATAGACTTTAAGTAGGATTGATTAAACTTCGTATATTGAACATTTTGATATTTATTACAACATTATGCTATATTTGTAATAGATATCAAAATTATGCAATATACGCAATTCTATCGATTCTACTAGAATTTGTAATGAGCGAAAGCCTTATTAGCTTCAGCCATTTTATGAGTATCTTCTTTTTTCTTAAATGCTCCACCGTTTCCAGCTACTGCATCTAAGATTTCACCAGCTAATTTCTCAGACATTGTTTTTTCATGTCTTTTTCTACTATAAGTTACAAGCCATCTTAGTCCTAAAGTTTGTCTTCTTTCAGGTCTAATTTCTAATGGAACTTGATATGTTGCTCCTCCTACTCTTCTTGCTTTAACCTCTAGAACTGGCATAATATTTTCTAAAGCTGCTTCAAAAACTTCTAAAGGGTCTTTTTCTTCTTTTTCTTTTATAATATCAAATGCATCATAAACTATTTTTTGAGCAACTGATTTTTTACCATCAAGCATTATGTTATTAACTAATTTTGTTACAACTTTGCTATTATACATTGGATCTGGTAATACATCTCTTTTTGCTATATAACCTTTTCTTGGCACTGTTCTTCACTCCTTTCTTTACTTTAGATTTAAGTTAAAAACTAAAATCTCTAGTGTGAATACTTATTTATGAAGTATTCAAAGTTACTCTGGAAATTAATATTCCAGTAAGTGCTACATCTATATCTAAATTTAAGTACCTTAAGTTTAGTAAGAATATGCACTATTATTTTTTCAATCTATTATTTTTTTGGCTTTTTAGCTCCGTATTTAGAACGAGCTTGCATTCTGTCTTTAACACCAGCTGTATCTAATGTTCCTCTGATTATGTGATATCTAACACCTGGAAGATCTTTTACTCTTCCTCCTCTTATTAGAACAACACTGTGCTCTTGTAGGTTGTGTCCTATTCCTGGAATATAAGATGTTACTTCATAACCATTTGAAAGTCTAACTCTTGCAACTTTTCTTAAAGCTGAGTTTGGTTTTTTAGGTGTTACAGTTTTAACTACTGTACAAACTCCTCTTTTTTGTGGAGCTCTGTTGTTTGTTAATTTTTTGCTTTTTGAGTTATATCCATGTTGAAGAGCTGGTGCTGTAGATTTTGTAACTCCTGTTTTTCTTCCTTTTCTTACTAATTGATTTATTGTTGGCACTTAAATTCACCTCCTAAAAAATATAATCTGTTATAAATATTTTAAAATAATTTATAACAGATTATATTTTAGCATTTTTTTCCTGTTATGTCAATAAATTTTGACTTTTTTA
>CANQFW010000094.1 GCA_947599995.1 uncultured Clostridia bacterium | reverse complement strand
GTGTAGTTGCTGATATATTAGAGTAATAAATAAAGTAATAGCAAGGGTTACAGAGATTTGTAGCACCTTGCTATTTTCTGTTTTAACAACTTTTTAACAACTTAGTTTAGAATAGAATCCATCAATTTTGTAGAATTTAGTTTTTTCTCTGGTAAACTATCTAAATATATTTCAGTTATTTTAATTGATGAATGACCTAGTAAATTTTTTATTGTAATTAAATCTGTTCCATGCATTAGTAATTGTGTTGCAAAAGTATGCCTTAAATCATGAAATTTTCTATATCTTAAACCAGCTTTTTTTAATCTTAATTGCCATTGTTTCAATAAATTTTTACTGTTAATATATGTGTTATCTCTTCCGAGGAAAAACCATTGAATTTATGTGTGGCTTATTGATTAACATATTATAGACAGTATCATTCATTGGTATAGTTCTAATTGAATTTTTACTTTTTGGAGATTGTAATTTTAAGCTATAACTTCTTTTCCTTTTTTCATCAAAATCTGCTGAATTACTTAAATTATGAATTACATGAATTAGTCTGTTCTCAAAATCTAAATCGGTCCATTGTAATCCTAAAATTTCTCCTTGCCTCATACCAGTTGCTAGTGCAAATATAACAATATCTTGATAATGGCTGCCATCAAATGCTGGAACTAATATTTTTATTTCATCTTCTGTAAAATAATCAATTTTGTTTTTTCTTTCTAAAACTTCTAATTCCTTTTTATTGTCTTTAGGCAGAGTTACATTATTGCATGGGTTTTTAATTGTATATCCATCTTTTTCACAATATACAAAAAATAAATGCAATAATTTATGAATAGCTTTAACTCTATATGGAGTCATTGGTTTATTTGTATGTTTTAATTCTAATTTCATCAATCTATCATAGAAGTTTTGAATATTTATTGATTTTATATCTTTTATAGGTTGAGTTGAAATATCATCTGGTTCTATATAATTTCTATAAAGACCTTCATAACTTTCAAATGTTGATGGCTTTAATTCATGCTTTTTATTTTCAAATAACCATTTAGGAAATAAATCGTTAATTGTTATAAAATCATTAAATTGCAATCCTAATTTTAGATTTTGCAAATATTCAATAGCTTTTTGTTCCGCTTCTGATTTACTAGATCCATAAAATTGTTTTTTTATTGGAATACCATTTGCTTTATGACCAATAGTTTTAGTTACTCTATAATAATCATAGCCATTAACTATTGTGTTTGTTTTCTTTGCCAATTTATTTTACCTCCAATGCACATTTTTTTGACCAAACACTTGAAAAATTATGACTATTCATATATAATACAAATAGTCGTGTAAGTGTTTTATCTTTTGTACACTTACTATAGATTCTTTGGTTTTTTGTAAATCGAGGGGATAGTTAGAACAAAATCTTTATGAGGGGTTGAGTTCTAACTATTTTTATTTTAATATTCATATTTAGGTCTAACTAACATCCAGATAATCCAAAGTCTACCTGTGCAAAGTATTAAAATAAAATATAATAAATGATTATAGTGCTTTTTCTGGTTTGTAGGACCAGTAGCAGAGACTGATGCAGAATTATTTATTATTATGTTTTTATCAGATTATTTATTATAACTTTTTGTAGGTTCTCCACAACTTGGGCATACTATTGCATTATCATTTTCAATTTGATTACCACAATGTTCACAATATTTCATAACCTTGCTCCTTTCTATAAATATATATTATAAAAATGCTGATTTCATTTCTACTCTAATAACTCTACCTATTATGTGTATATCTGTACTTTTTTCTTTTGGATAATATGGATTTAATGATTCTAGTTCATATTCGCCATTGTCAAGTATTAGAATTTTTCTAATAAGCATCTTATTATTGCTAATCAATAAATAAACCTTATTATTTTTTATATCAGAACATCTTTCAATTATTGCTGTATCTTCTTTTCCTAAAAGTGGCAACATTGAATCATCTCTAGCAATAAAAGCAATATATTCTTTATCCTGGTCTAGTTTAAAATTAGCATGTATATATTCTTGTGCTGGATCAGTTATAAAAGAGTTGTTTTCATTATCATATTTAATTCTAATAATAATTGGAATTTTATTGTTTTTATTTGAAACATTATCATCAAAAAAATCATCTGTTAAATAATCAGTATAACCACATACTTGCATTAGTTCTCGATAATTGGTCATTCCTTTAGAGTTTGCAGAAATGTTTTCAAGTATTTTTGGAGAAGGTGGTTTTTCTTTTTTCATATTCATATATTCTGATAGATAACCTCTACTAACACCAACTTTAGAAGAAAATTCTCTTTGGGTATCAAAGGTTTCATATATTTCTCTTAAAATTTTCGCAAATTTATTTTTATCAAACATAAAAAAACCTCCTAAACCTATTGTACATCAATGGTTCAAAAAAGTCAACAAAAAAAGTATAAAATTTTTAACAAAAAATGTTGACATTTTTTGTTTAATATAATAAAATAAGCTTGGTCAAAAAAATGACCGAAAAAATATAAGGAAAGGATGAGGCAAAATGAAGTTGAATATTAAAGCCATCAATGAATTGATAGATACTGAATATAGAAGTAATGTGTCTTGGTTCGCTGATGAGATAGGCATTAACAGAAGCTACCTAACTATGATATTAAATGGTAAACAACGAGATGATAGTGCGAAAGTAATTAACAATCTTTGCCTTTATTGCAAGAAGAAAAACCTTGATTACAAAAAGTATATTTTTTTACCTTAAATGGTCAAAAAAATGACCAAGAAAGGAGGGAGTGATTTTGGATGAACAGTGGTTAAGCCTAAATCAATATGAAAAAAGATACAATTTAGGGCACAACACAGTATTGCAAATGATTGCAAATCATGAAGTAGAGTACATAAGAACAGGTTCAAGATACAAAATTAAAGTTGGCAGTAAAAACACTGTTCCTAGGGAAATGTTTGAAAAAGAACAGGCTGCTAGAATTAAGGCAGAAACAACATTGGATTTACTTAAGAAAGTTTTAGAGGGAGGAAAATAAGATGAAAGTTGTAAACAAAGGAAAGTTTATTTCAAGAATAATTGAGTTACTTATTATAGTAGGTACAATTATTATTACACCAAAAGCAATTTATTATGCAAATGCATGGAGAGGTTACAAAGGATTTGGAGGAGAATACCTAGTTCCAGTTTTAGGATTAATAGCAATATTAGTTATTGAAACAATTTTAGAGGAAAGAGAGGTAAAAGCACATGTCAGAAGATAAATTACATAAGTGTTACATATGGCACATTGTAACATTAGCAAAAATGAAATACCTATTAAGAGAATTAAAAGGAGGGAAAATAAAATGATAGGAAAACACACAGAGGAAGCTCAAAAAATTAAGCAATTAGAAGAAACAATTGCTGCAAAAGATAAGGAAATTAAAGACATTAAGTTTAGTTTAGCTGATATTTTATTACAAATTAGAACATTAAATGAGTCAAACGATTATGGGGACCCATCAGTAAAAAGAAGAAAAATATCAGAATTATGTACAGATACAAGATACGAATTACTTATTGATGAAATAGATGGATTTTATCAAAAAGAAAAAGCAAAAATAATAAAACTACCTACAACCGACCAAAGCCATAGATAGTTTTTATAAAGAAAATTTATATAAATTCACTTTATTTGCATTTTATCACAAAAGTAAATGAGGTGCAATAGGGAGGGAGAAAATTTTGGGAAAACCAATGCAACGAAATAGGTACAAAAATAAAACAGTAAAGACTTGTGAAAATTGCATAAACTGTATGTATGAAGAAGCTGGAGATATGTATTGTGATGAACATAAAAAATTTGCTTATGTATATGAAGAGTTTTGCCCTACAGAAAATTATATGTGGTGCAAAGGAAAGAAATTTGAAGAGAGGTAGATAAAATGGAAACATGTAGTATATGTGGAAAAAAGTATAAAGGTTATGGCAACAATGCTAGACCAGTAAATGATGGTAGATGTTGTGATGATTGTAATTTCAAAGTAGTAATACCAAAAAGAGTTGAAGTTTCAATGGGATTAGGAGCACATAAAAAATCAGATATGAAAGGTTGGTAATTATGACTAGAGAAGAATGGTTAGAAGAAAGAAAAACTGGAATAGGTGGTTCAGATGCCTCTGCAATAGTAGGACTAAATCCATATAGTGATAACATTAAATTGTGGGAAATTAAAACTCGAAGAGCAGAGCAAGAAGATATTTCAGACAAGCCTTATGTTAAATATGGTGTATCTATGGAAGATAATTTGAGACAAAGTTTTGCAATAAAACATCCAGAATTTGAAATAGTACATGAAGAAAATACAATAATAAGACATCCTAAATTTCCATTTTTATTTGCCAGTTTAGATGGTACTCTAATCAATAAAGAAACTGGAGAAAAAGGAATTTTAGAAATTAAAACATCAGAAATTTTAAGAAGTATGCAAAAAGAAAAATGGAA
>CANQFW010000093.1 GCA_947599995.1 uncultured Clostridia bacterium | reverse complement strand
ATTTATCGAATTTTTTTAAAAGTTTAATTAGTGTAATAAAAAAGGAGGCGAAAATACGTGATTTTTATTAAGAAGGCTATATTTTTTAAAGCTGAAACAAAAAATTGGCTTTTATTTAAAAAGAATTCTATTAAAAGTTCAACATATTATAGATATAATTATCTTATAAATAAGTATATTCTTTCTTTTTTTAAAAATAAAAGTATATACTATTTTTTAAAGTATGATTTTAATATGTATATTGAGTATCTTTTATCTATTCTTTCTGCAAAAACAACAAAAGATATACTCTCAATTTTTAAATCTATATTAAAGTATATTGAAAGGAAATATGATATTGATTATAAATTAGATTTAATTTCTTGTCCTAAGAATGAACAAAATGAAATAAAAATTCTAAAGGATGATGAAAAAAGAAAACTAGAAAAATATTGTTTAGAAAGCAATAACTTAAAAAACATTGGAATTGTAATATGTTTAAATACAGGATTAAGATTAGGTGAAATTTGTGCGTTGACTTGGAAAGATATAGATTTTGATGAAAACTGCATTATAATAAATAAAACTATACAAAGAATTTATAAAGGAAAAAATAGTACTTCAGTACAATTGGATACACCAAAAACAAAAAAATCGGTTAGAAAAATACCAATTTCAAAAAAAATACTTTACCCATTAAGAACATTTAAGGAAGATAATAATTATTGTGGAGATGAATTTGTGTTAACGGGAAGTAAAGAAAAATATATAGAACCTAGAACTTATCAACGATTATTTAAAAGGTGCTTAAAAATATGTAACATTCAAGATTATAATTTTCATATTTTAAGGCATACATTTGCCACAAACTGTATTAAAATTGGAATGGATGCAAAGTCTTTAAGTGAACTTTTAGGACATGCAAATGTAAATATAACTTTAAATAGATATGTACATTCTTCTTATAGTACAAAGAAAAAATATTTAGACAAATTATAAAAAAGGCTATATAAGAAAAATTCAACAGAAAAATAAGTGAAATTTTTTTATTTATTTTTCTGTTGAAATTTTTTATATATTCTTTTTTTGCTAATTTATGGATAAATAGACTATTTTTTACCATAAAGTATCTAACTATATGGTCAAAATATTGAAATAATTCGTACACAAAATGTCAATAAAAATAAAATAAGTGTTAATTTGCAAAAATTCGATGATGACGGTTTATAGCAACATTAATGTAATGTTTTAATTTATTATGCCAAAAATGAACACTTTTTAAAACAAAAAAACAAAAAAATAATAATGAAGAGGAATAAACAAAATGTCAGAAGAAAAAATAGGAACTTATATTACTTTTCACAAAATAAGATTATACACAGAATACTTACAATATTTCAATTTGACAAGTATTGAATTTAATAAATTAACATTAATTTACTACAATATAATACTTAAACATCAAGAACTTTTAGAAAATGCAATATATGTTACAAGAACGAAAATTGAAAAACTGACTATGGTAGATAAACAAACCGGTAAGGTTCCAGAGGAATATTTTGAAACAAAAGCTCCTTCTCGTATTAGAAGATCAGCATGTACACAAGCTATTGCACAAGCAAAAGCATATATTACAAAAGTAAAAAATGCTAAAGAAAATAAAAAAAGGGGACCTAATCTCGCTAAAAAATTTAATCTACCTATTCAATTAACAAAAGAATTGTATGCATATATTGACAACAAAAAAATGAAAATCAAACTATACAATGGAAAGGAGTGGAAATGGTATGAGTGTACTATAAGTAAATGGAATATACCAAAAGATGCCAATCTATTATCTCCGAAAATAGAAATAAATAAAAAAATTGTAATGTTAGTAATACCAGAAAAACGTATAGTAGAAAATCTTACCACAATAAAAGAAAGAATGGAAAATAATACAAATATAAGAATATGTGGATTAGCTTTTTCAGGTAGAAATAATATTGCTACATGCGTAATAGTAGACAAGTCCGGAAAATTTATAAAATCAAGGTTTATTAATGAAGGAGATAAGTATAAAAATACAATTATTAAATATTTAAGGCAAATACAACGAAGTAACTGCAAGTCAAATAGAAATAGTAGCGTAACTGGAGCTAATAGAAAATATTGGAAAAAAATATCAAAAAACTCAAATTACTATTGCAATTTAGTTAGCAGAAAAATAGTTGATTTTTGTAAAGAATGCAATGCAGAAATAATTGCCCTATCAAATGTTCAATGTGATGAAGAAATTGTAACTTATGGAACAAGATTTAACTCCGCAAATCTTAGAAATAGGATAACTGACTATACAAAAATAAAGTCATTTACAGAGAATATACTTGTGACTTTTGTAGATATGAAGGGAAAAACCAACAAATGCTACAAATGTAATGAATTTATAGAAAGAAATATAGAAAACAAAACAATAAAGGCTATTAAAGAAGATAAAGCAGTATGTGAGAGTGGTCATATGATAGATTACTTTTTCAACTTTGCTATGAATATAGCATTAAATTGTTTAAAAAAGTATGATTAAAAACCTAAAACTCCTATATGGAAACATATAGGTAGATATATAGACTATATGTTTATATGTCTGTGTCAAATAACGCAATTCCATACTTAAAAGCATGGATAAAGAATTATAAAGTATTTATAGGTCCAATTATTATATTAAAAAGGAATATTAAATGAAAGACGATACGAAGAAAATAAAAATTACTTACAAGATTAAGTTAAATACGAATTATAAACAATATTTTATCCTAACAAATAAAGTATTTAATGAATCATTAAAAAAATATTTTGAATTATTAATACAAAATGATCAACTTCTAAAGTTATCAAGAAATAGTTGTGTACAGAGGCTAGAAAATTTAACTGTAATGACTAAAAGTAAAAAAGAAGCAGGAGAAATACCTAAATATTATTTTGAACAAAACATTCCAGTAAGGTTTAGGAAAGCTTTAATATGTAAGGCAATCGGATATGCAAAAGTCTATTTTTATAATAACAAGAAAAACAAAAAAGATAGTTCATCATACATAAAGATTGATACTCCAACTGTATTTTACAAAAAGACATATAAATATTTAGATGATGGACAAATTGCATTTCAGTTATTTAATGGCAAAGAATGGGATTGGTATACCTCCAAGCTAAGCAATTGGAAAATTATAAAAGAAGAAAATAAATTATCTCCCAAAATAGTAATACAAAAAGATTGCGTTATGGTTCATATTCCTGTTGAAAAAAATATACAGGAAATTAAGCAACAAGAAATCAAGAAGGAAAATAACTTAAAAGTATGTGGAGTCGTTTTTACAAATACAAATAATTTTGCAGTGTGTGTAGCATTAGATGATAAAGGAAATTTAATAAAAAGCCTATTTGTTTCCGGAGGAAATAACTATAAAAACAATGTAAAAAGACTTTTAGGAAAAATAAGAAGGAACAATGCGCAGATAAATTCAGAAAATGATTATAAAAAATACTGGAACAAAATAATTAGGATTAATCAGTATTATGCTCATTATGTAAGTAAAAAAATAATTGAATTTTGTAAGGAAAATAATCTTAAAGTTATTTCTATAACAGAAAGTAATGATGCTAAATGGGTAACCACATCCAAATATGAACATATTAAAAATATTTCTACTCCAATCGAATTGAGTAAAAAAATAATTGAATGTTTACATTACAAAGCTAATATAGAAAGAATTTTAATTATTAAGTCATATATAAATGCATACAACAAATGTTACAAATGTTTAAAGCCAGTAAATGATATAGAAGAAAAAAATTTAAAGGTAAATTGTGAAAAAGGGCATGAAAATGACTATTACTTTAATGCAGCAATGAATGTAGGAAAAACGTGTCTAAGAAAATTAGGCAAAAGGGTCTAATAAATAATACTTAAATCCTATATAGAAATATGTAGGTGAGTATGTAAACTATATTGTTTATATATTTTTGTTGAGTATCGCAAATTTTGTGCTGAAAATGCATGAATGAAGTAAAACATACTCTATGACAATTTTTGTAAAAATTAAGATATAAAAAAGGGGAAATTTGAAAGTGAACTCTAAGATCGTAGAAGAAAAAGAACTACAAATAAAAAAAATTGATATAGGACAAGAAATAAAAGCAAATAAAATAATAAATGAATTAATAAAAAGAACGGTAGATATTATAGCAGGAATATTTGGAACAATCCTATTAGTTCCAATAACCATTTGTATATACATAGCAAGAAAAATATTAAAAGAAGACAATGGTCCCATATTTTACGAACAATTAAGAATAGGAAAAGATGGAAAGACCTTTAGGTTATATAAATATAGAACAATGGTAATAGGAGCAGATGAAAAATTAAAACAGTATTTAGAAGAAAATGAAGAGGCAAGAAAAGAATTTGAAGAAAATCATAAATTAAGAGATGATCCAAGAATAACTAAGATAGGAAAGTTTCTAAGAAAAACTAGTATTGATGAGATACCCCAATTTTTTAAT
>CANQFW010000092.1 GCA_947599995.1 uncultured Clostridia bacterium | reverse complement strand
CTACGGCATTTACTTTACTTGTTAGTAATATAATACAACTTATTATTACTATAGACCATATAATTTTTGTTTTCATACATCTTCACCTCAAATTCAAAATATATATTATATTGACATTTTTATATTACAATGTCAATGCATATTTTTCCCTATTACAAAAGTTGCTATTTTTACCTATACGGAAGGTATTCATAGCAACTTTATTACATTTTTATTAAATTTTTATTACACAGTTAATTTTTAATATTTAATTTTCTATTCTCTTAAGCTCACTTATAAGAAGTACAGTTCCTGTGATAAATGCCAAAATATCTGCAATTATTGAACTCCACAGCATTGTTACTACACTATGAGTTAAATTTGCTATTATTATAATTGCAGGTACAAAGTATATAACATCTCTGGCAAGAGCTAGTAATGTAGATTTTAAACCAGAGCCCATTGATTGTAATAATATAGATATAGATTTAGTTAAACATGTGAGTACAATTCCACCTAAAAATATATTTAAACAGTATCTAGCATATTCTAAATATTCAACAGAATTTCCACTTCCAAAAATATTAATAATAAATGTTGGAAATAATTCAAATAATATAAAGGCCACAAATCCAATAATTAAATCAATTATTAGAATATATTTTATTGTTTGTTTTACTCTCTTTATATTACCCGCTCCTATGTTATATCCAATAATTGGCATTCCACCTAATGATACTCCTATAACGATAGATACAACTATTCCAAATACTTTCATACATATTCCGATAACCGCAAGTGGTGTTACTACTCCATAGGATATACCAGTAGATGACATTGTCATATATCCATATTTCCCTATTAAATTATTTGCAACTGCAATTATAATTACAATAGCAAGTTGAGTAATCAATGAAGCAAGTCCCAATGAAATTATTTTTTTACAAATTCCTCCGTTGAGTTTAAGTGATTCTCTAGTTATTTTAAATGATTTAGGCTTTATCAAATACACAATACTAACTATAAATGTTAATATTTGACCAATAATAGTTGCCATTGCTGCTCCCTTAACACTCATTTTAAACACAAATATAAATATGGGATCTAAAATAATATTTGATATAGCTCCGATAATTGTTGCAAACATTGCGTATTTAGGACTACCATCACTTCTAATAGAAGCATTTAATCCTTGCCCAATAATGTAAAATGGCAAACCATAACAAATGATTCTTAAATAATCTTTTGCATATTGGTAACATTCTGCCTCATTAGGATTACCACCAAATAATGCTAATATTTGCTTACTAAATACTAAACCAATAACTGTTAATACAATTGATATAAAAAATAAAAATATTAATCCGTTTCCAATTGATATATTGGCTTTTTCTTTATCTTTTGCACCTAATGACAAATTAAATAATGCTGCAACTCCATCTCCAATCAATAATGCAAAAGCCAGTGATATTACTGTGAAAGGATAAACAATATTAGTCGCCGCGTTTCCAAAAGCCCCAGCATCACTCCATCCTATAAATATTTGGTCAACAATATTATATAGGGCTGCAACAACCATACTAATAACGCATGGTATTGCAAATTTCTTTATTAGTTTAGAAATCTTTTCGTTTTCTAAATCTAATTTTTCCATAAATTTTACCTCCTTAAAAATTATTTTTGAGCACAAAAAATACGTAAGTCCTCACACAATTGGACTTACGCATAACTTGCAACTCATTGTTTATAATTTGACTTAAGTTTTTTCTTAACAAATTTAATTATAACACAAATTCATTTTTTATGTAAGTGGAAATTTGAAATTATTTTATCTGCACCAAAATTCATCTGCCAAACATTCATAACTATATTCTTCTGTTTTTATATTATTTATTCTATCTAGCATATTTTGACATTTATCTACATTTTTTTTACCAGGAACAATTTTAACTAAACCCTTATCTATAAATTTTTTTATAAACATATTACACAAACTTTTCATTTGATGTTTTTTGCTTGACCATATCCAAAATTTATCATTATCATTTTCTCTCAAGTTAACAAGAATAGTATATTTTTTGTTATTTTTTAAATTCTTTTGCGAATATCCACCATATAATGTAATTTCTCCATTATTTGTGATATATTCTTTTATTACTCTTCTATAAAATCTAAAAATATCTACACTACTTTTTAAATTTGAAACACGTTTTGTTATTTCTTTATCATAAAATAATTTATTTAATTTATCTTCTAATGATAGTGTTGGTGTATCTAAATTTAATCTTTGAAGATTATTTTCTAGATAGTCTTCTTTACTATTTATATATCCTATCTTTTTCATTACAATATCTAGTTCTTCTTCTGATAATTGTGCAAGAATATCTTGACCTTCATCAATAGTTCCGAAATTTTATCCATTTTCTTCCTGTTTGGATATTTTCTAAATCCCATTCTATATCGGCTTTGATATATTTTCCATTTTCAGTTTTAATAACTGGAGATATATGTTCACCAGTTTTAAAGATACTATAATCATTTTTTGTTAATTTAGTATCACCAATAATGTATACATCTAGACCTAACCTTTCTGCTAATTCTTTATACATTTTAGTAGCTGTAACACAAATAAGTTGTCTTTTATTTTCACGTTTCTTATTATGATTATGTACGCATGATTCATATATTTTTTCTCTAATTTTACTATCAGTCCAATAATATCTTGAACTAAAACTTCTTTCTTTAGCTATTTTATACATTATAAATGCAGATAATTCTATTTCACTTAAATTACATGGCATTTCTTCAATAATTTCATTAAAAATTTGTTCCTTGCTTTTAGTCTTTCCCATAATAATCCTACTTTCCGTTTATGTATTTTACAGCTATATTAATTGCTTTTTCTAATTCTCCTTCTTTTTTCATTCTATGATCAGCACCAATAATTTTTTCTATTTTTCCCTTTGTATTTTTTTCACTGATGAATCTAATTGAATCTTCTATTGGAGCCATGTCATCTTCCGTTCCTTGAATTATCAATAATTCTTCATTTTTATTATATATTTCAAAAAGTTTATTATTTTTTAATTCTTCATAAAAATTGTAAGATACTTTTAATTCTTTTTCATATCCTAAAATTGTATAACCTCTTTTTTTAAAATCACTTAGACTTTCTCTAATTATAGAGTTTTCAAATATTTTATCCATACATATTGCAGGTGCTCTTAATACGATAGAAAAATAGTTGTTTGAATATTGGTTTATTTTTAATAAAGTTATATAAGCACCAAAACTTGTTGCAAAAATTCCTATTGGTTTTTCAGGATAATTTTTAGTAATATATTCTTCTACAGTTATTAAATCATTCATACAATTAGTTACTAAATATTCTTCTCCTTTTGCTTCACTTTCTCCATGCGCTGGAAAATCAAAAGCAATTACCATAATATTTTCTTTAATAAGTTTTTGCCCTAACAATTCAATTGCAGAACTTTCTTTATCTCCTCCAAATCCATGGCAAGCAATTATTATTTTTTCAATTTTGTTTGGTTTAAATTCTTTTATAGGAATCTTATAATTATTTTTACTTTCGATTTGCATTACAATTCTCCTTGATTTAAAAATTTTATTAATATTATCAGAAAAAAAATAAATTTTCAATAGTATTTGATAGTTTTAATAAATCTTCATTTAATTTATCCAGCCATCCTTTGTAATTATCTAAAAATCTTTGCAATCCTCCTGTTCGATTTATATTTGATTTATATTCATAAAATTCATTTATAAATTCTATTGCTTCATTCTTTCTTGTAATGTCTGGTATTTCAAAATAAAACTTTTCCATTTTTAACACTTCATTACTTTATATCAATCCAATATCTTTTTATTGGTAATCCTGTTTCATCTTCTACAACTATATTTTCAAGTTTACCACCGCATTTTTCCATTACCTTCCAAGAGCCAACATTCCCTATATATGCTCCTAATAATACTTTATCTATATTTTTCGTTTTTGCTTCTGATAATGTTAATTTTAGTAATCGTGTGGCATATCCTTTTTTTCTTTCCGAAGGTCTTATTCCATATCCAATATGTCCCCATGTTTTTAATCCTTCATCTGTTAGATAATGTCTTAAATTTGAAGCTCCTAAAAGTATATCTCTTTCATCATCATATAACCAATAAGTAGTTGAAGCAGCATACCCTTCTAAATTTTCTCCTCTTTCTACTTCTTGAACTCTCTCAAGCATTTTATCAAAATAATCTTCGGTATGATATTTTAGATGTAATGCCCATGGAGCAATACGAGATCCTTCCATATTCCATTCATCCATCATCTCCTTATATAATTCAAAATACTTTTTATTAGGTTTTACTAATTTTATCATATTTTTTATCTCCCATCAAAATCAAAAAAGCCTCACAAAAGAATCTTTTAAGACTCCTTTGCAAGACTTGTATTTCTCATCTTTTAAGTGTAAGTAACATTTCTATTTTTGCTACCCTTTACCGCTAGGGCTTTGGTGCCTTAGGTAAACTCTTAAACTATGTTTTCTATTTTAGCATATTATTTTATAATTGTCAAATTCTGAATTTACCTATGTTACTACCGGCATAGACGGAAAGTTATATACATAAAAAATAGAGAGTTTAAAAAATCTCTCTATC
>CANQFW010000091.1 GCA_947599995.1 uncultured Clostridia bacterium | reverse complement strand
TTATGAAAATAATGTACAAGATGAAAGTTATAATACAGCTGATGAAAATATACAAGATAATAGTAATAATGTAGAGCAATATGCAAATAGCACAAAAGATAGAGAAAATAATCAGAACAATACAAACAATGATGAAAGTGCAAATAGTAATTCTGACGTGACAATAAAAGAAAAACTAGCACCTAGCGGCTTTATGGGAAGCTCTTTAGTGAAAGTTACATTATACTCTAACGGAGATGTATATATTCTTTATTATGATGGTACTGGATATGAAGAAAAAAATATATCAGATAAAAAGCTTATTGCTACTAAAGCAGATTCTATTTATTATAGAGGAACTGGAGAAGATTTTGAAGCGATTGTTGTAAAAGGCGGACCTGATATGGAGATAAAAAATAAGGATTTTGGCTGGATAGATTTTGAACAGTAATTATAAAACTAAGAATTACTAATTAAAAACTACCAATTAATATACTAAACCCAAAAATGTTGAATCTTTTTAGGTTTGGTACATTAATGGTAGTTTTTTAGCTGTTATATAATATTTAAATTTAATAATATATAACTGCTTTTTAAGTGTTATCCAAACTACATTTGCTGATTTCCAGGAATGAAATAATCAATAACACCATAAATTAAAGCACCTATAATTGCAGCCATCCAAGAAATTGAATATCCTGCAACGAAAAACTGAGTTGCATATAAAATTATTGCAGATAATGCAAATCCAACGAATCCTTTACCAAAAGGACTTGCATTTAGACCTGTAAATTTAGTAATTAAGTAGTCCATAACTGCTAAAACTACAGCTGCAATAATAAGAGCCCAAATATTATTTATACTGAATCCTGGAGTAAAAAATGCAGTAATTGCAAGAACTATAGCTGAAGCTACTAGTCTGCCTATTATTTGCCAAGCAGTACTTGCACCTGAATTTTGTGAAGCATCACTTTGTGTATTAGCCATAATAAATCCTCCTATATTTATTTTTTTTGTATGCGAAATTTTATAGTTCGCTTTTTTTGGATATAAACTTATTGTTTACAAATATTTTATTTTTATACATTTAGCAAGAATAATATTTGATAAATTTGACAAAATAATAAAATAAATGATTATATTTATAATTGCTTTTATGTAAAAAGTTTAATGAAAAATTATTTATTATATTTTTTTAAAGCTTTTTATAATGTTACAGTGAAAATTGTAAAATAAAAATTTTAAAGGAGATTCATATGTTAATAAATTTCTTCCGATCAATAATTCTTTATATTGTTGTTTTAATAGTTATGAGATTAATGGGAAAAAGAGAAATAGGGCAACTTCAACCGTTTGAACTTGCAATATCTATAATGATAGCAGACCTGGCATCAATTCCGATGTCAGATACAGGAATTCCAATATTTAATGGTATTGTACCAATATTTGGCCTTTTAGTAATGCATTTAGTTATTTCTGTTATAAATATAAAAAGTACAAAGGCAAGACAACTTATATGTGGTAAACCACGTATTTTAATTTATAGAGGCAAAATAGATGAAGAAGCATTAATTAAAGAAAGATTTACTGTTGGAGAACTTCAAGAAAGATTAAGAGACAAAGACATTGTAAATATTGGTGATGTTGAGTATGCAATATTAGAAACAAGTGGGCAAGTAACGGTAATAGAAAAGCCTAATAAAAGAAAACTTATACCGGAAGATATTGGAATAATGCCAGAATATGAAGGAATTCCATATGATTTAGTAATAGACCGGAAGAGTTATGACAAGTAACCTAAAAGCAATAGGTAGAGACTATAATTGGCTAAAAAAACAAGTGAATAAATTTGGGTTTGAGCCAGAACAAGCTTTAATAGTAACTTTTGACGGAAAGGGACAAATATTTTGTCAAAAAAAGGAAGGAAAATAATTTTATGTATAAGGAACTAGGTATTTGTATTGTTATAGTAATTAGTATATTTATGTTGGATTCTGTTACTCAAAACTATACTAAAAATAGTAGTCAAAGTATATCAGAAGAGCTAGAAGATATAAAGAATCAAATACATGAAGATACAAATAAAGATGAAATTCAATCAAAAGTAGAAGAAACTTATGATAGTTGGTCCGAATTTCATGATAAGCTTGCAATTTATATAGAACATAATGAGCTTGAAAAAATTGAAACTACTTTCGTTGCATGTAAAAGTTTTATAGAGCAGAAAGACTATAATATGGCAGTAAATGAAATTGATAAAACGATTTATGCTTTATCACATGTTAAGGATAAATATGCTTTTAGTTTAATAAATGTATTTTAAGTATGTGAGTAATTTTAGAAAATAAAAAACTGACTAACAAATTTTACAAAGCATTGCTTTTAGAATTTGTTACGTTTGCATATTTCTCTTCTTCGTGAAATGTATTGTTTTTAACGGTTCATTTCCTATAGTATAAAAAAATATAATAAGGATAAAATTTTTTCTTGAATTTTATCCTAATTTAATATATAATAAATAAAATAAAATTTAGAAGAAGGGATTTTAATTATGCCAAAGCCAATAGTAGCAATAATAGGAAAACCAAATGTTGGTAAATCAACATTTTTTAATTATATAGTAGGAAGTAGAATCTCGATAGTAGAAGATGTAGCAGGGGTAACAAGAGATAGAATATATGCTGAGTCAAATTGGAGAGGAAAAAATTTTACTGTAATAGACACAGCTGGAATAGAACCAAATTCAGATGATGTAATTTTGTCTCAAATGAAAAGACAAGCAGCAATAGCAATAGATGTTGCTGATGTAATAATATTTTTAACAGATGTAAGACAAGGTGTAACAGCTACAGATAAGGAAATTGCTTTAATGCTTCAAAAGTCTAAAAAGCCTATAGTACTTGTTTGCAATAAGGTAGATGACTATCAAAAATATAAAAATGATATATATGAATTCTACAATTTAGGATTAGGAGATCCAATGCCAATTTCTGCAACAAATGCTCAAGGAATAGGAGATGTATTAGATGCAATATATGAAAAATTTCCTAAAGATAATGTAGAAGAAGATGATGATGAAAGAATAAAAGTTGCAGTAATAGGAAAACCAAATGTAGGAAAGTCTTCATTAATAAACAAAATCTTGGGAGAAGATAGAAATATAGTAAGCAATATAGCAGGTACAACTCGTGATGCAGTTGATTCATATTATAAATGCGAACAAGGAAAATATACATTTATTGATACTGCAGGAATAAGAAGAAAAAGCAAAGTAACCGAATCAATAGAAAAATATAGTGTAATGCGTTCACTTTTAGCTATAGAAAGAGCAGACGTTTGCTTAATGTTAATTGATGCATTAGAAGGCGTAACGGATCAAGACGCAAAAATTGCCGGAGAAGCACATGAGGCAGGTAAAGGAATAATAATTGTTGTAAATAAATGGGATGAATATCAAAAAGATACGGGAACTCTAGAAAAATATAAAAAAGAAGTATATGCAAAACTTTCATATCTATCTTACGCACCAATAATATTTATATCAGCAAAAACGGGGCAAAGGGTAAATAAACTATTTGAAATGATAAATTATGTAGCTGAACAAAATTCAAAAAGAGTTACAACAGCAATGTTAAATCAAGTTATAAATGAAGCAATTGCAATTGTTCAACCACCAACAGACAAAGGTAAAAGATTAAAAATATTCTATGGAACGCAAGCTTCAACAAAACCACCAACATTTGTAATATTTGTAAATAAAAAAGAACTATTTCATTTTTCATATGAAAGATATATAATTAATCAAATTCGAAAAGAGTTTGATTTAACTGGTACTCCGGTTAGAATAATTGTAAGAGAAAAAGGGGAAGAAAAAATTTAAAGTCTATATTGACATTTAATACATAAAAAAGTATAATCTTAAAAAGAATAGCATTTATAAAAGATGCAAATAATAAAACGAAAGAAAGAGGTAAAAAGCATGAGAAAAAAAATAATTAAAGAAAACAGTAAAGGTATTACATTGATAGCACTTGTCATTACAATAATAGTACTTTTAATTTTGGCAGGGGTATCAATAGCAACTTTAGTAGGTGAAAATGGAGTAATAAAAAAAGCAACAACAGCAAAAGAGAAAACACAAAAAGCAGAAACAATTGAAAGAGTACAAATGGAGGTTGTAGGAAGTATTGGGTCTGATGGAAAAGTAGATATAGAAGCATTAAACGAGAATTTAAGAAATAACCTATCAGGACTAACATATAATGATGAAGAAATAACTGAAAAAAATGCAGGAAGTGAAAATAGAATAGCAAGTCTACCTGCATCTGTAAAAATTGATGGATATGAAATAGAAATAAATGATGATGGAGATATTGAAACAATACAAGAAACAGATATACAGGTGGGACAACTTGTAGCATATGACCCAACTGTTACAGATAAAAATGGGACAAAAGTAGAAAGTAGTAAATTACAATATACATCTGAAACAGGAACAGGAACAAGTCATGGGAATGGAAATAGTGCTCAGACATTTACAGCAAAACCAAATAATGGAAGTTCAAATTCTTTAAAATGGAGAATATTAGATATAAACAATGGAACAATAACATTAGTATCAGATAGAGCAGTAAAAACAGATTCAAACTCTAATTTTATATTACAAGGTGCAATAGGATATTTATATGCAGAGCAAGAATTAAATGAAATATGTAAAATATACGGACATGGATATGGAGCAGACACA
>CANQFW010000090.1 GCA_947599995.1 uncultured Clostridia bacterium | reverse complement strand
TATATGGAAATTAAAATAATTGGAAAAGAAATAAAAATAACAGAAGCAATTAATGATTATGCAGAAAGAAAATTAGAAAGAATAGGAAAATATTTTAATGATGCTAAAGCTGAGGTAATAGTTAAGTCAGAAAAAAATGAACAAATTGCAGAAGTAACAGTTAATGCAAATGGTGAAAAATATAGAGCAGAAGCTGAGGAAAAAGATTTATATGCTTCAATCGACAAAGTAATTGACATTTTAGAGGGACAAATAAGAAAAACAAAAACAAAAAAAGAAAAAATGATGAGAGATGGATCTATAAAGGATTTAAATGGTAGCGAATTTAAGCAAGCTGAAGTTGTAAACGAAATACTTAAATCAGCATATTATGAAATTAAACCAATCTCGCCAGAAGATGCTATGCTTGAATTACAAGAAAAACCAACTCATACTTTCTTACCTTTTATAAATGTTGATACAGGAAAGGTTAATGTTATATATAAATTAAAAGATGGAAAAAATTATGGACTAGTTGAGCCAGAGGCTTAAAGGAAAATAAATAAAAGGTTACTATAAACTTGGTTTATAATAACCTTTTATTTATACTCTAGGAAAGTCATCGTTAAAAACGATAGAATTGACGTAGAGGAGAAATATGCGAACGTTACAAATTCTAAAAGCTAAAAGAAATGCTTTGTAGAATTTGTTGATCCGTTTTTTTTATGTTGCGAAAGATAAATCACTACTAATTATACTATACCATATTATAATTAGTTAAGGTTTTAATATATATAATATTTAAAAAGTTATAAAAAAAGAAAATAGTGTTTTAGAATAACACCATTTTCTTTTTCTATATAAATTAAAATTTTCTTTTTCTAGCTGCTTCTGATTTTTTCTTCCTTTTTACGCTAGGTTTTTCATAATGTTCTCTCTTACGAACTTCTTGAAGGACACCATTTCTTGCACATTGTCTTTTAAATCTTTTTAAGGCATCTTCTATATTTCCATTATTAACTTTTATTTCTGACATTAATTATTCCCCCCTTCCGGCCATACATAACTGTATGTGGGATTTTTTTTCAAAGACTTTTGAAGTCCTTACCCTATATACAACGTATATTATACTCTATTGAAATAGGGGTTGTCAAGTTAATTTACTCATTTTTTCAGAATTTGTTACAAATAATTTATTAATCAAATACATAATTTGTAATCTGTAAATAATAAAACTTTATTACTATATATTGATTAGTAAAGTCACAACTATTGCATCATGACATTTGTTATAAAATCTAAATAATTTTCAAAAATGTAAAAAAATGTTAAAGGGTGGGTTGACAAAACGTTTTGAGGGTGATAAAATGTATAGGCGTATGTAACTTAGATGCATATGATCACATCGTTTAAAAAAGGTAAATAAATTCGGAGGTGTATAAAATGGCAGCAAAAGGACCAAGAGAAAATATCATACTAGAATGCACAGAGTGTAAGAGAAGAAACTACATAACATCAAAAAACAAGAGAAACAATACAGATAGATTAGAAATTGTTAAGTACTGCAAATTTTGCAAAAAACGTACAACACACAAAGAAACAAAATAATAGAGCTATTTTAAGGAGGAAATAAAATGGCTAAAAAAGATAAAAAAGTAAAAGAAAATAATCATTATTTCAAAGAAATGAAGGCTGAACTAAAAAAGGTTGTTTGGCCAACACCAAAACAATTATTTAATAATACAGTAGCAGTTATTGCATTTGTGCTAATATTTGCTATAATTGTATTTGTGTTAGATGTATGCTTTGACAGTATAAATAAATATGGAATATTAAAATTGCAACAAAAAGTGCAATCTTCATTTAGTAGTCCTGATGAAAACACAGAAAATGAAAATACAGAAAGTAATGAATCAGAAAATGGAGAAAATGAAAATGGAGATGCAGATTCTCAAGAAACAGAAAATTCTGAAAATACTGCAGTAGAAACAACAGAAAATAATGAACCAGAACAGGTTGAAAATCAAGAAACTCCAGTTACATCTGAAACAGAATAAAAATTAATCACAACTAAATCAAAAAATAAGGGGGCTAAGAAATGTCTCAAAAAGATTATGATATGGTTCCAAGATGGTATGTAGTACATACTTATTCTGGATACGAAAATAAAGTAAAAACAGACTTAGAGAAAACAATTAAAAATAGGGAATTAGAAGAGTTCTTTTTTGAAATAATTGTTCCGATGGAAGAACAAATAGAAATTAAAGATGGAGTGAAAAAAACTAATTTAAAAAAGGTTTTTCCTGGTTATGTTTTAATTAAAATGATCGTAACAGAGGAATCTTGGTATATTGTCAGAAATACAAGAGGAGTTACAGGATTTGTAGGATCTGGAACAGACCCAATTGCTCTTACTGATGAAGAAATAAGAAAAATGGGATTTGATGATGTTCCTATAAAAGTAGATTATAATGTAAAAGATAATGTACGAATTCTAGGAGGACCTTTAGATGGTTATACGGGAATTGTACAAGAAATTAATAAAGAAAAAAATAAAGTTAAAGTTTTAGTTTCTATGTTCGGAAGAGAAACACCAGTGGAATTAGAATTTTCACAAATTCAAAAAGTAGATTAAGGAGGTGCCACTAAAATGGCAGAAAAGGAAGTAGTTAAACAAATAAAATTACAGATAGAAGCTGGAAAGGCAACACCAGCTCCACCAGTTGGACCAGCATTAGGATCAAGTGGTGTAAATATAATGCAATTTGTTAAAGAATTCAATGATAGAACAGCGAGCCAAGCTGGTTTCATAATACCAGTTGTTATTACTGTTTACAAGGATAAATCTTTTGATTTTATAACAAAAGTACCACCTGTTGCAGTACTAATAAAAAAAGCAGCAAATATTCAAAAAGGTTCAGGAAAACCTAATAAAGATAAAGTTGCTAAAATTACAAAAGATCAAGTTAAAGCTATTGCTGAACAAAAAATGCCAGATTTAAATGCAGCATCATTAGAAACAGCTATGAGTATGGTTGCAGGTACTGCAAGATCAATGGGCGTAGTAGTGGTTGACTAAAAAATAAAAAATTGGGAGAATGAAAAATTCGTTAAAACCAAAGGAGGTAAAAAATAAATGAATAAAAGATATTCAGAAAGTTTAAAATTAGTAGAAAAAAATAAAAAATATTCTATTGGAGAAGCCTTAGAAATAATTGAAAAAATGCCAAAAGCAAAATTCGATGAAACAGTTGAATTACATGTAAAATTAGGAGTAGATTCAAAACATGCTGATCAACAGGTTAGAGGTACAGTTGTACTTCCAAATGGTACAGGTAAAACTTTAAAAGTTTTAGTTTTCGCTAAAGGACCAAAAGCAGAAGAAGCTACAAAAGCGGGAGCTGATTATGTTGGAGCAGAAGAATTAATACCAAAAATTCAAAATGATAATTGGTTTGATTATGATGTAGTTGTTGCAACACCAGACATGATGGGAGTTGTAGGAAGACTAGGTAAGGTATTAGGACCAAAAGGATTAATGCCAAATCCAAAATCTGGAACAGTTACTATGGATGTAACAAAGGCTATAGCAGATATCAAATCAGGTAAAGTTGAATATAGATTAGACAAAACTAACATTATTCACTTAGGATTTGGTAAGGTTTCATTCGGAACTGAAAAACTACAAGAGAACTATCAAACTATAATGGATGCTATTATAAAAGCTAAACCAGCAGCTGCAAAGGGTCAATACGTAAAGAGTATATCAGTATCTACAACAATGGGACCTGGAATTAATATTGAATAATTATATAAAATAAAGCCAAAGACAGTAGGCAAATAAGTTAACTGAATAAAAATAAATTATATTAATTTTATACAGAAGACTTATATAAAAAGCTAAGTCCTACCGAGGTTAAGTTTAAAGCAGAATCGCTTTTTATTTGCCTTGGGTGGATAAAAGGCGATTTAATGTATAAGGATATAATGGCTAGAAAAATTATGATTTATGATATTTATCTATTTAGAATGATAAAATATAAAATCTGATATTTTGATAGCAAATAATTATATACATATATTTGGGGAGGTGAATAATTAATGGCAAGTGAAAAAAGTTTAAACCTAAAGAAAGAGGAAGTATCAAAATTAGCAGAAAAAATAAAGGATGCTAAATTAGTACTTTTAACTGATTACAGAGGAATTAATGTTGGAGATGTAACATCTTTAAGAACAGAATTAAGAAATATAAATGCTGAATATAAAGTTATAAAAAATAATATAACAAAAAGAGCTTTGGCAGAATGTGGAATTACTGGATTAGATGAAGTTTTGGAAGGACCTACAGCAGTTATCATGACAAATGAAGACTACTTAGAACCTACTAAAGCAATATATAATTTCAGTAAAAATAATGATTTTTACAAAATCAAAGGTGGAGTTATTGAAGGCAAAGTTTTAACAGCTGAAGAAATTATAACTTTAGCAAAATTACCATCAAGACAAGAGCTATTATCTATGCTTGCTGGAAGTTTACTTGCAAATATTTCGAAACTTGCAGTTGCTCTTGACCAAGTAAAGGTAAAAAAAGAAGCAGAAGCTTAATCATAAATTAAGCTAAATTGAAAGTAGTGAAAATACATATAAAAATTTATATTTAAAATTAAGTTTAATTAAAATAAAAATAGGAGGATATTAAAATTATGAGTAAAGAAGAAATGATTGAAGAAATCAAAAAAATGACAGTTGTTGAATTAGCTGATTTAGTAAAAGCTATAGAAGAAGA
>CANQFW010000089.1 GCA_947599995.1 uncultured Clostridia bacterium | reverse complement strand
GTTAAAAACGGTAAAATACCCATTTAATACTTGAAAAAAAAGGCTTCTTGTGATATTATAGCAAAAAAAATGGTAATATATATGTAAAATGAATAATTATTGAAAAGTAATAAAATTAGTTAAATAATTTCATTTTTCATACATTAATATTTACAAGGAGGAAATAAAATGTATAATTTCACAGAAATAGAAAAAAAATGGCAAGAGTATTGGGAAAAGAATAAAACATTTAAAACAGATGAGTGGGATTTTTCTAAACCTAAGTATTATGCACTTGATATGTTTCCATATCCATCAGGTGTGGGGCTTCATGCTGGGCACCCTGAAGGATACACTGCAACAGATATAGTATCTCGTATGAAAAGAATGCAAGGATATAATGTACTTCATCCAATTGGATATGATTCTTTTGGTCTTCCTGCAGAACAATATGCAATACAAACAGGTAACCATCCTGCAAAATTTACAAAACAAAATATTAAAACTTTTGAAGGACAATTAAAAAGATTAGGTTTTTCATATGATTGGGACAGAGTAATATCTACAAGTGATCCTAGCTACTATAAATGGACACAATGGATATTTAAAAAATTATATGAAGATGGCTTTGCAAAACAAATTAATATGCCAGTTAATTGGTGTGAAGAATTAGGTACTGTTTTGGCAAATGATGAAGTAATAGATGGTAAAAGTGAAAGAGGAGGATATCCTGTAATACGTAAATATATGAAACAATGGATTATTGATATACCTGCCTTTGCTGAAAAACTTTTAAGCGGGTTAGATGAACTTGATTGGCCAGAATCAACTAAGGAAATGCAAAGAAATTGGATTGGAAAATCTGAAGGTGTAGAAGTAGAATTTAAAATCAAAGATGGTGGAGAATTTTCGATATTTACTACATGTATAGAAACAATATATGGTATTACCTTTATGGTATTGGCTCCTGAAAACAAATTAGTAGATAAATTAAAAGATAGAATTAAAAACTGGGATGAGGTAATTAAATATAGAGAAGAAACAGCAAAGAAATCAGATTTTGACAGAACTGAACTAAATAAAACAAAAAGTGGTGTTAAATTAGATGGAGTGCTTGCAATTAATCCAGTTAATGGTAAAGAAGTACCTATATATTTAGGAGATTTTGTTCTAGCAAGTTATGGAACAGGGGCTGTTATGGCAGTACCAAGCCATGATCAAAGAGACTTCGAATATGCAAAAGAGCATAATATTCCAATGATTCAAGTAATAGATGGACGTGACACAACTGAATGTGCTTTTGAAAAACAAGATTATTTGGGTAAAGGATGTAAATTAATTAATAGTGAAGAATTTACTGGTTTAACAGTAGAAGATGCAAAAATTGCTATTACAGATAAGCTTGTAAAAATGGGATGTGGAAAAAAGAAAAATAATTATCATATTAGGGAATGGATTTTTGCACGTCAAAGATTTTGGGGAGAACCAATTCCAATTATTCATTTAGAAGATGGAAGAGATATTGTATTGGAAGATAAAGATCTACCTTTAGTACTACCAGAAATGGATGATTATAAAGGTAAAAATGGTAAGGCACCATTGGAAAATGCAACTGTTTGGAAAGACGTTGAAATCGATGGAATAAAAGGTACAAGAGAGACATCTACAATGCCTGGCTCAGCAGGATCAAGTTGGTATTTCTTAAGATACATAGATCCAACTAATGATAAAGTTTTTGCTGATTCTAAATTAATTGAACATTGGATGCCAGTAGATTTATATGTAGGTGGACCAGAGCATGCAGTTGGACATTTATTATATTCTAGAATGTGGAATAATTATTTATATGATAAAGGTTTAGTTAGTGTTAAAGAACCATTTAAGAAATTGGTGCATCAAGGAATGATACTAGGATCAAATGGTATAAAAATGGGTAAACGTTTCCCTAAATATGTGGTAAACCCTGATGATATTATTAAGCAATATGGTGCAGATACACTTAGAATGTATGAAATGTTTATGGGACCACTTGAAGCAGATAAGCCATGGAATGATGAAGCAGTTAGAGGTATAAAAAAATTTCTAGATCGTGTATGGAGATTATATTATGAAGAAAAAAGAGAATTTAAAGATAATCCAAATCTAGATAAAATATATAATCAAACAGTAAAGAAAGTAACTGAAGATTATGAAACATTAAATTTCAATACAGCAATATCTCAAATGATGATATTTGTTAATGCAGTCTATAAAGAAAATACTTGGAATTTAGAATATGCTAAAAATTTTGTTAAATTATTAAATCCAATAGTCCCACATATTACTGAAGAAATATGGAGTGAAGTATTTAATAATACAGAAACAATTAGCTATGAACCATGGCCAACATATGATAAATCAAAACTAGTAGATGATACATATGAAATGGTAGTACAAGTCAATGGTAAAGTAAGAGGTAAAATAGAAGTATCAACATCATTTACACAAGAAGAAATGAAAGCTACTGCCAAAAGTATTGAGAATGTAAAAAACAAAATAGAAGGAAAAACTATTATAAAAGAAATAGTCGTACCTAAAAAACTTGTTAATATTGTTGTTAAATAGTATAAAAAATTAGAGATTTAACTTTACGATAGTCTCATAAAATTACTATTGGGGGTGTATGCCCCCTTTTTTTATACTCTAGAAAAGTCATCGTTAAAAACGATATGCTTGACGTAGAGGAGAAATATGCGAACATTACAAATTCTAAAAGCAATGCTTTGTAGAATTTGTTAGTCTTTTTCTATTAATATATATATATTTTTTGCTGTTCTTTTTAAAGAAGGCACGTCCCCATTGATAAAAATCACTTATTTTCTAAAGACCTGGCCCAATTTAAAAAATCTCTCCCATCAACCACCTTCACAAGCTCATTATCATTTTCCATTTTCTTTAGTATTTGCAACGTTCCATCTTCAGAATTCAAATCAATTACTCTTATCTCTTTTACCTCATTTTCTTTTCCATATAGAATTTTAAAAATTAATGATCTCAAAAAATTTTCAATATTTTCTTCTTGATTTTTTACCGCAAGGGCTAAATAAATTCCATCTGAATTTTTAAAATTATATGTATTAACTCCAATAATTGTTTTTATTATCTCCACAAACCCATAAATTGCAAGTGTCCAAAGGATTCCATTTAATATAAAGCTACACATTGTTTTCTCCTCCTTTAGAATAATATGTAAAAAAATACATTTTGTTACCATCACAAAATTCTACTTTTTTCATAATATATTATTAGGTAATGACAAATTACCAAATTTATAAAATTGACAATTTCGTCAAATGGAGGTTTTTTAATGGAAAATAATATTATGAACAGACCACAACCACATTGTCCAGTGGTTGAAATAAATGGAAAAATTGCAAAGGGAAATCAATTTGATTTAGACATAAGACTCCCAGAAGACGATAGAGAAGTCATATATGGAGTAATAAAAGATAGATGTAACAATCCAGTAAAAGATGCCGTTGTAAAATTAGTAGAAATTGAACGTAAAGATTGCAAAGAAAGAAGAGAACCTGTTTCTCACACTTTTACTGACAAATATGGTGAATTTGTATTCGGACCTCTTTGCCCAAATAAAGAGTATGCTATCGATATCTGGCTAGACAACGTTCGACACTTCAAAGTTTGTGCCGAATGTCAACACGAAGGAAAATGCCTAAAGGGTGAGCCTATGCAAAAATGTGACTTTAATTATAAATACGAAAATGAATGTGAAAATAATTACTGTGACAAATACGAAAATAGCTACGAAGATAAATGCAACACAAAATGTGAAAATAAGTGTGAGAAAAAATGTGAAGAAAAAAAGGATAAATGTGAGAAAAACGACCCTTGCAAATATGAATCTATGAATAAATGTAAACCATCATGTGCATATAACCCTATGGACAAATGTGGCTATATGGTTAATAAAAGATAGGTTTTAATTACTTTTATGTTTTTTCAAAATGGACGTATTTTTTTTATACGTCCTCCTTTTTTTATACTCTTGGAAAATAATCGTTAAAAACGATAGACTTGACGTAGAAAAGAAATATGCTAACGTTACAAATTCTAAAAGCAATGCTTTGTAGAATTTGTTAGTCCATTTTTTTATATAACAAATATTAAAATAATAATAAAAGGAGACCATCCTATTTTCTAGAATGGCCTTTTTGGGAATTATTATGTTATTTTCTATATTTAACTATTTGAAATCCATCTCATCATTTTAATGTCTTTATACTTTTCAAGAACACTAGAATATTTTTCATATTCTTCTTCCCATAAAGCTCCTGGAACTCTATCGAATGCTTCGAATATTTCTTCTGCTTCTTTTAAATATATTATCTGTTGCTGAACTGATAATTTTTCATATCTCTTTGAAAATTCATATAATCTATCTAAAGTTTGGTTAGCTTCTATAAAGCTCCAAAAATCTTTAACATTCATACCTGCTAACTTTATTTGCATTACTGCATATGCTATTAATCCAACTATTATAAATAATAAAATATAAATTATTTTTAATAGTGCCATAATTATCACCTCTAAATTCTTTATACAATTAAATTATATCACAAAATTTTCCAATTTGCAACATTTTTGTAATATTTTTGTAATATAATTTAAGTTTAAAAGTAAATTCCAGATTTGTTCTAAAACTGGAATTTAGTCTTGGATCAAAATTCCAGCAATATGGACGTTAGTTTTGGACAAAATTAAAATAGTACAAAAGTAAATTCCAGTACTAAAAAGTGGAATTTAGTC
>CANQFW010000088.1 GCA_947599995.1 uncultured Clostridia bacterium | reverse complement strand
AATTAAACTTATAAATTGAACCGCCCATTGCCGAACGGCACGATGTGGTGGTGTGAGAGGGGACGAAAATTTTATTTCATAAAATTTTCTACTCTACTCGATTGAACAAAAATTATTAAAATTTGTCCCAAACTATTGCATATTTGTTTCAGGTGTGTTAATATAATTTTGGAGGTGTACTTATGAAGAAAAAAAATGTAATTAACTTAATAAGATATCACGAAGAAAAGAATGAAACTGCTTTTAGAGCTGAAGCTTTAGAGATAGCAAAGTATTTTTTTGACAACGGTGAAAATTTAGTAGGAGATTATATAATGGGATTGTTATCTAATGCTAATGTTTTTATTCCACAGGGAGATAATTTTAATTTAAATTATTTTGAAAAAGTGCCTATTGGAAATACAAGTTTGCCATTGCCTAAAGTAATTATAGATGATATATATGGAATTATAAATGCTGTTAATCATAATATTGGAATAAATAAATTTCTATTTGAAGGTCCTCCAGGAACAGGAAAAACCGAGAGTGTTAAGCAAGTAGCAAGAATACTTTCTAGAGATTTATATAGTGTTGATTTTAGTTCGATCATAGATAGTAAATTAGGACAAACACAGAAAAATATGGCAGAAGTTTTTTGCGAAATTAAAATGTTGCCAAATCCAAGTAATGTTATTATTTTGTTTGACGAAATTGATGCAATTGCAATGGACAGAGTTAATTCACGAGATATAAGAGAAATGGGAAGAGTTACATCGAGTATATTAAAAGAATTAGATAATTTAGATGTAAGAGTTATTTTTATTGCTACAACAAATTTATATAAAAATTTAGATAAAGCTTTAACAAGAAGATTTGATGCAACTGTTAATTTTGATAGGTACTCAAAAGAGGATTTGTTAGATATATCTGAATCTATATTAAATGAATATTTACCTAAATTTGAAAATGCTGGAAGAGATATAAAACTATTTAGAAAGATAATGTCACTATTAACAATTATTCCATATCCAGGTGAATTAAAAAATATAATAAAAACTGCACTTGCTTTTAGCGAACCTAATAGTGAATTTGATTATTTAAAACGATTATACAATGCTATATTATTGCAAGAAAAAGTTAAAGATATGTCAATAAAAGAATTAAAAGATAAAGGATTTACAGTAAGAGATATTGAAAAAATAACAGGAATGCCAAAAAGTAATGTTTCAAGAATGCTAAAGGGGAAAGTAAATGAATAATATATTGAAGCTAAAAGGTTCTTTTACACAAAAGTCTCATCCTAATACTTTTGGACCACCTACTTTACCTAAAAGAACTATAGTAAAAATAGAAAAAATAGATAAATTGTTAAATGATATAAGGAAAATAGATTTATACTGGAAAAACAAACCTAAATATGTTGATGGAATTTTTTTCTCAGCACATTACAAAGATATTGTTCCTAAAACAAGAAGAATAGTAGCATTTTTTAAATGTGATAGTGTAGATATGAATAAAAAGATTGTGGGTGCCAAGTTTTCTCCTGATAAAAAGCAACATATTATAACTTATTATGTTGCTAAAGAAGCAATAAAAAAAACAATTGAAGAAGTAAATATAGTCAAAGAACTACTATTAAAGAAATTTCCTAATGGAATTAGTGATACTGATTTTGAAAAAATTGATAAAATTATTGATTTCAGCAACTGTAAGATAAAGAAAACTAAATTTTTACAATTAATAGTTGATGCTAATAACGTAGAAAAGTTCAATGTTGAAGAAAATACAAAGATAATACAAGATGAAACAATTGTATCTATATATGAAACGGAGAAAAATATAACTGAATTAATGAATGCATTAGAAATAGAAATAGATAAAAGAAATATTTTATCTAATAATACAGTATTATTAGATAAAACTGATTTAGAAAAATTAAATAAATGTGCATCATATTTAATTGCGATGTCAGTAATAGACATTTCTAAAATGCCTATTGAAGAAAAAAAGGAAAATGATAAGCCAATATTAAATAGATTTATAAAAAGTCCAGGTAATGAACCAACAATAGGTGTTATTGACAAGCCATTTAGAAACAGTGTGTATTTTAGTGAATGGGTAGAAAGTCAAAATATTGATATTCCAGAAGAATTAATAGTAGATGAAGATTATAATCATGGTACAGGGGTAACATCTATTATTGTAGATGGACAAAATTTAAATCCATTACATAATGATGGTTGCGGAAATTTTAAAGTAAGACATTTTGGTGTTGCAATAGGCAATAAATTTAGCTCATTTAGAGTAATTCAAGCTATAGAAAAAATTATAGAAGCAAATAGAGATATAAAAGTTTGGAACTTATCATTAGGAGCTGACAAGGAAATTGACCAAAATTTTATATCACCAGAAGCGGCTTTTTTAGATGAACTCCAAACTAAATATGATGTTATTTTTGTAATAGCAGGAACTAATATTCCTAAGGAAGTTAACAAGAAAAATATGAAAATAGGAGCTCCAGCAGACTCAATTAATTCATTAGTAGTTAATGCCGTAGATAAAAATGACAATGTGGCTTCATATAGCAGAGAAGGAGAGGTATTATCATTTTATATTAAACCAGACGTTAGCTATTTTGGTGGAGATAATGGAACCGAAATGGATTGTTACATGAATATATGTGACAATGTAAATGTAGAACATTTAACTAAAGGTACTTCATACTCTGCACCATGGATAGCTAGAAAACTAGCTTATTTAATTCATATTTTAGGATTTTCTAGAGAAGAAGCAAAAGCTTTAATCGTTGATTCTTGTGAAGATTGGTCTAATAAAAGCAAAAATAGTAAATTAATTGGACACGGGGTTGTTCCAACTCACATAGATAAAATAGTTAAAACTAATAATGATGAAATAAAATTCGTCATTTCAGGAGTATCTGAAAAATATGATACTTACAATTATCAACTTCCAATTCCATTAGACAAAGAAAAATACCCATTTGTTGCAAAAGCGACAATGTGCTATTTTCCAAAATGTACAAGAAGTCAAGGAGTAGACTATACAAACACAGAATTTGAATTGAAATTAGGGAGATTAAAATTTAATAAGAAATCTAACGAATATGATATTATTGGAATAAATAATGATATTCAGGATATTGAAGGAAGTTTTACAAATGAAGAGGAAGCCAGAAGTGAATTTAGAAAATGGGATAACACAAAATGTATTAAAGAAAAATTTAATTCTAGAGTAAGGGATAAAAAAATGTATGATAATCCTTTATGGGGAATTAGTATAAAAACTAAAAATAGAATAAATTCAGAGGATGGTAAAAATTTAAGATTTGGAGTTGTTATTACATTAAAAGAGATTCACGGAAAGAATCGAATTGATGAGTTTATTCATCAGTGTTCATTTCATAAATGGTTTGTTGAGGAAGTTGATATTAAAAATAAATTTGACATTTATAATGTAGCAGAAGAAGAAATTATATTTGAAGACTAAAAATTGACTTTTAAGAGTTAGTCGTTAAAGAAACCAAAAAAAAGAGCTATATTAAAATATAGCCCATAATGAAGCGTATAAAAATTTCGAACATCTTATACACTTATATTATAAAGCAAATTTAAAAATTTGTAAAGTGCTATAATTTTAATATATATAAGCTCTGGAAAGGATATAACATGACAAATAAAGGATGGAAAAATAAAAATGGAACAAGTAATCGTACTTGTAATTGTGGTTCATGGAAAAATCATTGGATTAATAATTCAGGAGAAAAATGGCCAGCTAGATGTTCTATTTTAGGTTGTAATAATTCAGCTACATTAGGTGCACATATCATTAATAATAATGTATCAGGTGAATATATTGTGCCTGCTTGTGATTCATGCAATAAATTAATTTCTGAATTTGATTTAAAAGGAAGAATTAAGCTTGTTTCAGCTAATAAGCAAAAAACATGTCAACAATAAATAGTTGGTGAAACATACATAAGATAGCGGATAAGAGATTATCTGCTATTAATCTTTAAAAATAATTGTATTTATACTAGTTTTATGATATAAATAAAAGAAATATAAAAATTGCAACATGCATAAAGTTGTATTGTATTTATGTACCAGACGATTTAGATATTATAGAATTATAGAAAAGGAGAAAGTAATGGTAGTAATAGCAGGTTGTGTTATAGTAAGAGATAATAATATATTAATGGTAAAAGAGGCTAAAAAGAAATGTTATGGACAATGGAATTTTCCAGCAGGACATGTAGATGAACATGAACTAATTACAGAAGCAGCAATAAGAGAAACATATGAAGAAACTGGTTGCAAGGTAAAGCTTACAGGAGTATTACCTATAAGTTGTGTCGATTTTGAAAATGGGGAAACACATATAATGGTAAGATTTACAGCAGATATAGTAGAAGAAAGTATTAAATTTGATACAGAAGAAATATTAGATGTACAATGGTTAGATATAAAAGATGTAAAGAGCATGACAGAACAAGAACTAAGAGGATATGATACAAGTATTCAATTTATAAAAGATTTTGAAGATGGAAAGATATATCCATTAGATATTTTTAATAATATAAAATATATTAGATAAGTATTTAAAAAACTTTTTTAAATGTATTGCCAAACCTAAAAAATTATGTTAAATTAAAAACATAGTTAGTAGCAAAAAATTTCAAATATGTATATACAAATAGAACAAACTATTGCTATAACTAAATTTGAAACGGAAATAAGTAACTTTTTAAGATAGATTTTTCGCATACATCTCTCTTAAAGGAGCCAAAAGGAAAAAACCATACAAGTATTGAAATATCAATATTTTGTATGGTTTATTTTTGTTAAAGTAATGCAATAG
>CANQFW010000087.1 GCA_947599995.1 uncultured Clostridia bacterium | reverse complement strand
TTTTTTTACTTACAGCAATATTTATTTCAGTAATTAATTAAAAAATAGTCAAAAAATACTTGCAAAATTGTAATCAATAGTATAAACTAAAAGAGTAAAAGTAAAAGTGAAAGTAAAAAGAAGGTATGAATAAAAAATATTTAAAAACAAATATTGACTTATCTTTTTATTTTATATATAATTTTATTCAGAAAATAAAAATGAGGGAAAAAATGGAAGAATTAGAAGAATTAAGGTTAAAAATAAAAGGACGTTATATAAAAGCAATTATAATTAGTATTATAGTAACTGTTCTATTTGCAATTTTTATGGTTAATTTTATAATAATTCCTATTATTTTAGGAATTATTATAACCACATTTTATACGGTAAAATTAAATCATGAATATAAAATGGAGTTTAAAAAAGTATTTGTAGTAAAAGCGTTAGAATCAAAATTTACAGATTTGGTTTATGAGCCGGATAAAGGTTTGCCGTATCAGACAATTTCTAGAACTAATATGATGCACATGGGAGATGTATATCATTCAGAAGATTTTATATCTGCTAAATATAAAGATACAAAATTTGAACAAGCAGATGTTCATATACAAGAAAAACATATTTCAACTGATTCAAATGGTCATACAACTACTACGTATGTAACAATATTTAAAGGTAGATGGATGATATTTGATTTTAATAAATCATTTAAAGCAGACGTTCAAATAGTTCAAAAGGGATTTGGAAATTCAAAAGTAAAGACGATGTCTTTATTTGGAAAAAAAGATGATTTATTTAAAAAAATTTCTATGGAATCTGAAAGCTTTAATAAAAAATTTAATGTATATGCTCAAAATGAACATGATGCTTTTTACATAATTACGCCATCTCTTATGACTAAAATAGAAAAATTAGATGAATTAAATAAAGGCAAGCTTTTATTATGTTTTATAGATAATCGCTTACATATTGGAATATATGATAATAAGGATTCTTTTGAACCTAACAGTGTATTTAAAAAAATTAATGAAGAAGAAGTAATTAAAAGAATATCAGGTGATGTAGAAATGATAGCACAATTTGTAGATGAACTTAATCTTAACAATGATTTATTTAAAAAGGAGGTATAAAAAATGGTAATAGCTTTTATTTTCTTAGTTATTGTATTAATTGTAGTAGGATATGTGATTTCAATATCTAATTCATTAAATAGAGCACTTGTTAAAATTGATGAAGCGAATTCAGGAATAGATGTGGCTTTAACAAAAAGATATGATGTTTTAACAAAAATGATAGATGTTGTTAAAGGATATGCCAAATATGAACAAGAAACAATATTTAAAACAATAGAATTACGTAAAGATATGACAATGCAAGAAAAAAATGATGCAAATGCTAGTATGGAAGAAAACTTTACAAAAATTGCAGCAATTGCTGAAAATTATCCAGATTTAAAGGCAAGTGAAAATTACAAAGAGTTACAATTGTCAATTGCAGATGTTGAAGAACATTTGCAAGCTGCCCGTAGACTTTATAATTCAAATGTATCTATTTATAATCAAAAACTTGTTACATTTCCATCAAGTATAATTGCAAATTCAAAAGGAATGACTAAAAAAGAATTTTTCAATGCAGAAGATAAAAAACGAGAAGATATAAAAATAGATTTATAATTAAAAGACAGGTATTATCTTCGTCAGAGGTAGTACCTTCTTTATTGTACTCAAATACATTTTTTTTATCAGTTTTAAATAAATAAGGAATTCTATATTTGGTAAGTATTTAATAATAAATATTTATCTCTAAGAATTAGACCAACTTCTTGAACAGATAAAAAGATATTTTCTCTTTCAGCTCAGTATTCAGTAAATTGAGTAAAAGTACAATCTTTAATTTTTCTTTCAATGAGAGTTCCACCTTTCTTATATTGTGCTCCTTAAAATTAAATGATAGCTTAATTATATCATTTAAGAGAACAATTATTCTATAGTTGAGACATTTTCTCATTTCTTTACTTAAGACATTATCACATTTCTTTCATATACAAATAAAAAAGGTTATTAAAATGTATTGACAAAATAAAATAAAAATCATATAATATATAAAAAAAAAGGAATGAAGGTTTATGAAAAAAGAAAATATATTATTTAATTGTTGTTGTATTAGTTAATACTCTATCTACTTTGTAGATACGAGTATTAATTATCGTGTCTACAATAGTTGTTAAATAATATATTAATAAAAATAATAATATATAAACTATGTAGACAATTTTTGAATATTGTTTACATAGTTTTTTGCTATGAGGAGGAATTAATATGAAATTATTAAGCAAAGTTATTGGAAACACACCAATGATTAGATTAAATTATGAACAAATATAAAGGTTGATTTTACAACAAAATCATAATGTAATGTTTTATGCAAAATGGTAGTTTTTACTAAAAAAATTTTTAGTGAAGAAACTTCATTAGATTTTTTAGGAAACTATTTCTTGTAAATTCAACAAAAGTTTAAGGAGG
Source organism: uncultured Clostridia bacterium (assembly GCA_947599995.1). Taxonomy (GTDB): domain Bacteria; phylum Bacillota; class Clostridia; order TANB77; family CAG-508; genus CAG-269. Next base: position 2,434 of record CANQFW010000087.1, on the reverse strand, counting down.
TCAGGACATGAAAATTTACAATGCAATGACAAGAAGAAAGGAAGAATTTGTTCCACTTGAGGGAAACAATGTAAGAATGTATGCATGTGGTATTACTGTATATGATTTATGCCATATTGGTCATGCTAGACAGGCAATAGTATATGCAATGATTGCAGACTATTTGAGGTATAGGGGTTACAATGTTAAATATGTACGAAACTATACTGATGTGGATGACAAGATCATTCAGAGAGCAAATGAGTTTGGCAAGAATGCATTAAATTTTTCGGAAGAACAAATTAAAGAAACCGAAATTGATATGGCAGGATTGCATGTGACAGATGCAGATATTTACACAAAGGCATCAGAGTACATTGACAAAATAATAAATTTTGTTAGTGAACTTATTAAGAAAGGATATGCATATCCAACAGAAAAAGGAGATGTATATTATTCAGTAAGAAAGTTTCCTGAATATGGAAAACTATCACACCGAAAGGTCGACGAACTCTTAAACGGAGTACGTGTTGAAGTTGAAGAAGGAAAGGAAGATCCTATTGATTTTGCATTATGGAAATCAGCAAAGCAAGGAGAAATATCATGGGATTCGCCTTGGGGAAAAGGGAGACCGGGATGGCATATTGAATGCTCTGTGATGGCTTTGGATACCTTAGGCGAAACTATTGACATTCATGGTGGAGGTAGAGATCTACTTTTTCCGCATCACGAGAACGAAATTGCACAAAGTGAAGCTCTTACAGGGAAAAAGTTTGCCAATTTTTGGACTTATTGTGGTTTAATAAAAATTGATGGTGAAAAGATGAGTAAATCTTTGGGGAATTCTTTGACAATTAGAGATGCTTTAAAGAAGTACAACTATGAAGCAATAAAATATGTGATGTTTTCTAAGCATTATGCTTCTGATGTTGATATACTTGATAGCGATTACCAGATTGCAGAGAGCCATTTATATTACTTCTATACCACTATTAAGAGTATGTTAGACTTTGCGAACAACTATGGTGGTAATGAAAATGAAGAAGGACTATCAAATGATATTTCGGCTGAAATTGTTTCAAATTTTGTTGAAGTGATGGATGATGACTTTAACACATCAGCAGCATTAGCAAATTTGCATTCTATTTTCAAGTATGCAAATGCTAGTATGAAGGCAGCAAAGAAAAACAACATAAAGGCAACTGCAAATACAATGTTAAAGATTCTAAAAGAATTGCATAAAGCATATTCTGTTTTGGGACTATTTGAACAAAATCCAGAACATTTTATTGCAGAACTTAAATGCAAGTATCTTAAAAAAATCAGACTTGACGAACATTACATTAAAGAACAGATTGAAAAGAGAGCAGAGGCTAAAAAATCGAAAGATTTTGAAATGGCAGATTCTATTCGTGATGATCTAGATAGCAAAGGGATTATTTTGAATGACAGTCGAGAAGGAACATCATGGGATGTAAAAGCTCTTTATAAAATTGGATAGTATCTTTAAGAAAAAGGCAGAGGAAGTACACTCCCTCTGCCTTTTTCTTAAGTTGACAGCATTGTGGTGGTGTGAGAGGGGACGAAAATTTTATTTTATAAAATTTTCTATTCTACTCGATTAGTAAAAAATTAAAAGGTAAGTTTATTACAATAAGTAACAAGATTAGTTGCTAATTATCTAATTTTGTGATAATATAAGTAAAAATAAAATAGTAAGAAGCATAGGAGATTAGTTTGAGAGAAGAAATAGAAAAATATATAAAGGAAAATTATGATGTTTTGCAAGAGTACCCTTGGAACGAATATCCTAATTATACAACATTTAAACACAAAAATAATAAAAAAGGGTTTGCTCTCATAATGGATGTTCCATTTAAAAAATATTGAAGATTTAAAATATTTAATATAAACTAAAAAATAAAAAGGAAGTGAAATTTATGTTAAATGCAATAAAGAGAGTGTTAATAGTTATATTAGGAGTTATTTTACAATTTGGATTTGCAATTGTGATAAGATTATTTTTTTATAAATATCTTGGAATAATTACTTTGTTTTACAGTATAGCAAGTATTCTAATTGTTCTTGGTATATTAAAAGAAAGTACAAGACTTTCAAATGACTTACCATGGGTAATATTGATTTTAATATTTCCAATATTTGGAACAATTTTGTTAATTACTTTAGGAAAAAATTATTCTAAAAGCAAGTTATTAAAAAATATATTTAAACAAGAAAAAGAATATAATAAACATTTAGTTCAAGATGAGAAAATCAAAGAAGAGATAGAAAATAAAAAATTAGATAATATTAAATATTTAATGAATAGAACAAATTACTTTGTAAGTACTAATAATCAAATTACTTATTATAATTTCGGAGAAAAATTTTATCCTGAATTATTAAAAGAATTAAAAAAAGCTGAAAAATTTATATTTATGGAATATTTTATAAT
>CANQFW010000086.1 GCA_947599995.1 uncultured Clostridia bacterium | reverse complement strand
AAACTTTTACATAAATTCAAAATTAACTATTGATAAATTCTAAATATTGTAATATAATTGTAACGGAAATGTAATAATAATGAAATATGTATTATATAAGTTTATCAAAGGAGAATATTATGTTTAAGTTTGGATTTGGTCAGGATATTGGAATAGATTTAGGAACTGCAACTGTAATTGCATATGTTAAGGGGAAAGGAATTGTTTTAAGAGAACCATCTGTTGTAGCAGTAGATAGTAATACTGGTGATGTTGTAGCAGTTGGAAAAGAAGCAAGAAGAATGCTTGGAAGAACGCCTGGAAACATAGTAGCAACAAGACCTTTAAGAGAAGGTGTAATTTCAGATTACACAGTAACTGAAAAAATGCTTAAGTACTTTATAAGTAAGGTTGGAGGTAGAAGACTTTTTGCACCAAGAATAATGATTTGTATTCCATCTAGAGTTACAGAAGTAGAAAAAAAAGCAGTAATAGATGCGGCAAATCAAGCAGGTGCAAGAAAAGTATACTTAATAGAAGAGCCCATCGCAGCAGCAATAGGAGCTGGAATAGATATATCTAAACCTTGTGGAAATATGGTAGTAGATATAGGAGGCGGTACAACTGATATTGCAGTAATTTCTCTTGGAGGTTCCGTTGTTAGTACATCAATTAAAGTAGCAGGAGATAAATTTGATGAATACATTATAAAATATATAAAAAAGAAGCACAATCTAGCAATTGGAGAGAGAACAGCCGAAGATCTAAAAGTAAACATTGGATGTGTTTATCCTAAAATTCAAGACACAGAAATGGACGTAAGGGGAAGAGATTTGACTTCTGGACTACCAACAACAATTACTATTCGTTCAAGTGAGATGTTAGAAGCATTAATAGAACCATCTATGATGATTATAGATGCAGTTCATTCAGTACTAGAAAAAACGCCACCAGAGCTTGCAGCAGATATAAGTGATAAGGGAATCTACATGACAGGTGGAGGCTGTTTAATAGATGGTCTTGATAAACTTTTACAAGAAAAAACTGGAATAAATGTAATGATAGCACAAGATACGGTGTCATGCGTTGCTCTAGGTACGGGAAAGGCATTAGACGATTTAGATGTTCTAGATAGCAAAGCACGTAATTAGAAAACATATTTTAATATACAATGGAAATGCTACAATATATTACTAATTAATAAATTTACTTATTAATAAGGCAATAATCTAAAAAAGTAATTTTAAGGAAATAAAAAAATTAATAATTTTTATGTTAAAAAGCAATAATAAAATTGAGGGTGAAAATCATGAAAAAATCCGTAAGAATTTTATTAATTGCTTTTTTGTTTTGCGTATATGTTTACGTTTTAAAAATAAACAGCATTCCAAACAAAACAATAATTTTTCAAGGTGAAAAGTTTGATATTGGTAATTTTTTTGGTATATCTTTAGATGTTGAAAATGATAATTATACATCAGTTTTAGCATCGACAAGTTTAGATGATTCTATGCAACCAGAAGTTGGAAACGTAACAGCAAAAGTAAAACTCTTTGATTTTTTTACAGTAAAAAATGTAGATGTTAGTGTAATAAAAAAATCAACAGTAATTCCAGTTGGACAAATTACAGGATTAAAATTATATACACACGGAGTATTAGTTGTAGGATTAAGCGAGATAACGTCAGAAAATAATGAAAAAGTTAAGCCTTATGAAAATACAGGAATTCAAGAAGGGGATACTATAATTAAAATAGATGATAAAGAAATAATAGACACTGAGAATTTAATAGATGTAATAAATAATTCAAATGGTAAAACTCTTAATATAAAATATATTAGAAACTCTGAAGAATTGAGCGCTGATATTACACCAATAAAGACTTCAAAAAATGATTATAAATTAGGTTTATGGGTAAGAGATAGTGCAGCAGGAATAGGTACTTTAACTTACTACGATCCAGAAACTAAAACATTTGCTGCATTAGGACATGGAATAACGGATGTTGATACAGGAAATCTAATTAATATTTCAAATGGAGAGTATTTAACTACAAAAATTTTATCAATAGTAAAAGGGTTAAAAGGAAATCCTGGAAAAATTCAAGGGTCTATAGATAATCAAAAAAATATAGGAAAAATTTATAAAAATAGTGATTTAGGAATTTTTGGTAAAATCGAAAATTTAGATACAATAAATTTAACAGGATTAAAAGAGATGGAGGTTGCACAAAGAAATGAAATACAATTTGGAAAAGCTAGTATCTTATGCAGTTTAGATGGAGCTTCAGCAAAAGAATATGAAATTGAAATTGAAAAAATATTCATTCAAAATAATGACAACAACAAAAGTATGCTTATAAAAATTACTGATAGTGATTTATTAGAAAAAACAGGAGGAATTGTACAAGGAATGAGTGGAAGCCCTATTTTGCAAAATGGAAAATTTATTGGAGCAATTACAAATGTGCTTGTTAATGATCCAACTACAGGGTATGCTGTTTTTGCAGATTTGATGGTTAAGGAAGCTAGTAATTAAGGAAAGTTTCATTTTTTACCTTTTGGTAATTTTGTGGACAGATTGATTTAGGACGGTTTTAAATCAATCTGTCCATAATTTACTAGTTTGCAAAAATAGAAATGTATGCTATAATCTAAATCAGAAAGAGTGGGTGTGGTTATGGATATAGATATAAAAGAATTATCAATAGAGGAAAAGATTGGACAAATGATTATTGTAGGAATTGATAGTACTTACATAACAGAAAGAACAAAAAAATTAATATTAGATTATAAAGTAGGTGGAGTTATTTTATACAGAAAAAATTTTAAAACATATGAAGATTTATTAAATTTGGTAAAACAATTGAAAAACTTGAATAAATCAAATAAAATACCTCTTTTTATATCAATAGATCAAGAGGGAGGAAGAGTAAATAGAATGCCCAAAGAAATTGTTAATCTTCCACCAGCTAGTAAAATTGCGAAAACAAAAAATATTGATCTGTTAAGAGAAGCAGCAAGTGTAACAGGTAATATTTTAAAAAAGTCAGGTTTTAGTATCAATTTTTCCCCTGTGTTAGATATAAAAAGATTTGAAGATAATCATGCCATTGGTGACAGATGTTATGGAGAAAATAAAGATGATGTAATAAAATATGGAATTCCGGTTATGGAAGAATTAAAAAAACAAGGAATTATTTCAGTTATAAAACATTTTCCAGGACATGGTGCAACCAAAAAAGATTCACATTTTATTTTACCTACAATTAAAATTCCATTAAACACATTGCAGCAAGACGACATGGAGGTTTTTAATGAAGCAATAAAGAAAGGAGCAGATGCTATTTTAGTAGGACATTTAAGAATAAAGAAATTAACAGGAATGCACCCTGCATCCTTATCAAGAAAATTTATAATAAAAACGTTAAGGAAAAAATATAAATTTAAGGGACTTATAATATCAGATGATTTGAAAATGAGAGCAATAAGATTTATATATGGTACTCAACTTGCTATAAGAAAAGCGTTTGAAGCAGGCAATGATATAATAATATTTAGGTTTGATAGAAAACAGGAAGAAGCAGCGATAAACGAAATTATAAACCTAGTCAAAAAAAATGTAATACGAGAATATAGAATAAATAGAAGTATTAAGAGAATATTGCAAATAAAAGACAAATATGGAGTAAATGATTCCGAACAGATTGAAGGAATAGATATAGATGAAATTAATTTACGAATAAACAAGATTAAAGAAGTTATCAATTGAAATAATTAACTAGGACTTTTTTAGTTTTAGATATTTGAAAAAAAGAAAAGAGCAAGCTTGATCAGAGCTTGCTCCTTTACAATGGAAAATTTGATGGATGATTGTGCACGATATCATAGGTATTTGCCATTCCCTTCAACATGGTTTTCCCCAACCATAAAATTTTGACATTGTATGTGCTTTTTATAGCTCAGTTAGCACATCGAAACTGATATGAATAAAGATCTATAGACGATCTTTATCATTAAATTGAAAAAGTTATGTAAATATATTATCACGTTATTCAATTTTTGTCAATATTTTTTCTTAAAAAGCTTGAAAATTTAGCAAAAATATGTTAACATAAATTATAAACTTTAAATGCAAGGAGTAAATTATGAGACAAGAAAGATGTGTAGAACAATTTTATCCATCAAATAAATATACAATTGATGAAATAAAAAAAGAACTATCACATAAGATAAAGTTTTATCCTAAAAAAAAGACTGATATAGAAATTACACTTAATGAAAATGGACTATATGTTGCAAGAATCTCATTTTTATTTGAAGAAAATTTGAATTTGAAAGAGAGATGGAAATCTTCAAAGAAGAGTATGGCCGTGAAAAAAAATATTCATAAGGAAACTGATAAGAAAAAAAGGAAAAAGACAAAATATGAGAAGCACATGGAAAAAAATATAATTTTGAGACCTATTTAGACAAACAATAAAAAATTCTATTTCTTATACATAGAATAACAAGTAATCAACCAATAACATTTAAAATAAAAATTTACAATAAAAAATTTACAATAAAAAATTTAAAAATATATTGACAATATAATATTAATGTGATAATATTACTATTGTCAATAGTTAATATTTGCGGATGTGGCGGAACTGGCAGACGCGCTGGTCTTAGGAACCAGTGCCATTGGCGTGGGGGTTCAAGTCCCTTCATCCGCACCAACGACGTATCTGTTCGAACTAATGGAACAGATAGATACAAAAATCAATCAGTAAAATGGTTGATTTTTTTCTGTATGACGGGCATGTCATAAATCTAGGGTGAAAGTCCCAAGAGGCGTATTTGTCGCGAACTCGATAGCAACTTGCAAAGCGTAAACCAGTAATGGAGCGTGAAAAGAAGCAATAGCGAAATCGTGGGTATATGAACAAGAACTTTATATAAAGGCTCATTAGAAGGATAAGCTGACAAAACACAGTAAAGTCCAGAAGACATTTGA
>CANQFW010000085.1 GCA_947599995.1 uncultured Clostridia bacterium | reverse complement strand
GGAGAAAAATTTTATCCTGAATTATTAAAAGAATTAAAAAAAGCTGAAAAATTTATATTTATGGAATATTTTATAATTAATGAAGGGGTTATGTGGAATGGCATTTTAGACATATTAAAAGAAAAAGCAGCAAAAGGTGTAGATGTTAGAATATTATATGATGATATGGGAAGTATTGCAATGCTTTCAACAAACTATTCAAAGCAACTTGCTATGTATGGAATAAAATGTATTACATTTAATAAATTAAGTCCTTTTAGAGGAATATTTATGAATAATAGGGATCACAGAAAAATTACAGTAATAGATGGAAAGGTGGCTTTTTCTGGAGGAGTTAACTTAAGTGATGAATACATAAATGTTAATAGTAAATTAGGAATATGGAAAGATAATGGCATTAAAATTGTTGGAGATGCTATTTGGAATTTAACAGTTATGTTTTTAACTTTATGGAATGCTAATATAAATGAAGATAAAGATATTACAAAATTCAAGTACAATTTTAACAATAGTGATAAAAACAATGGTTATGTTATTCCTTATGGAGTTGCACCGCTTCATAAAGATTTAATTGGAGAAGATGTTTACATTAATATGATTAATAGTGCAAAAAATTATTTATACATAATGACCCCATATTTAATTATTGATACAGATATGGTCAATTCACTTTGTAGAGCAGCTAAAAGAGGAGTTGATGTAAGAATAATTGTACCTGGAATTCCAGATAAAAAAATAGTTTATACGCAAACAACGTCATTCTTTAAAGTACTACATGACAATGGGGTAAAAATCTATAAATATACAAATGGATTTGTTCATTCAAAAGTATTTCTATCAGATGATATTCGTGCAGTAGTAGGAACAATAAACATGGATTATAGAAGTTTATACCTTCATTTTGAAAATGGAATATATATGGAAAATGTTAGAGAAATAAACAAAATATATGAGGATTTTGAATCTACATTTCATGATAGTCAAAAATTGAACGATGCAGATGTTAAAGCAGGATTTATAAAATCTTTATGGCAAGCTATATTAAGATTACTTGCACCATTATTTTAGCAAGTAAAGAAATATTTAAGGAATATGATGATGACATATTTTTGTTTATACATACACATATATTAATCTGTTTCACATCATTGACTAATATACACTATGTGTTTGGTAAATAATATAAATAAATCTTTTGTCCCAAAGAGAGGTGGGGGTATTATGGTAAGATGTAAATGGTGCAATTTGAACAATCCTAAATATGTAGAATATCACGATAATGAATGGGGTAAGCCTAATTTTAACGATAAATACTTATTTGAAATGTTAATACTAGAATCTTTTCAGGCAGGTCTTTCTTGGGAATGTGTATTAAACAAAAGAGAAGATTTTAGAAAAGCATTTGATAATTTTGATATAGATAAAATATGTTGTTATAAAGATATAAAAGTGCAACAACTATTGGCAGATAAAAAGATTATAAGGAATAAACTAAAAATAAAAGCTGTTATAAATAATAGTAAAGTTTTTAAGAAGATACAAGATGAATATGGTACGTTTTATAACTATTTAAAGACATTCACAAATGATAAAATTATTTATGAAATAGATAAAACTACAAACCAATTATCAGATAATTTATCAAAAGATTTACAAAAAAGAGGAATGAAATTTGTAGGAAGTACAATTATATATTCTTATTTACAAGCAATTGGAATTATTTATTCTCATGATATACAATGCTTCATGTATAAAAATAATTAAAAAAGGGGGGAGCAGAACAATTATTACAAATAAAAGATGCATATCCTAATTGCATATTTATTAAATAAATTATTGGATGCATGTCATTTATCAATCAACTTTTTATGACAATATGGATATAATATCTTTTAATAAAATAGAAACATTTTTGAAAGAAAATAAAAAAAAAAATTAATAAAAAGAAAGGAAGTTATGAAAATGAAAGAAACAATAATTAAAGTTGAGGGAATGGTTTGTAATGGATGTGAAAATAGAGTTCAAAATGCTCTAAAAAATATTAATGGAGTTGAAAATGTAGTAGCAGACCATACTACAGGAATAGTTACAATTACTTCGAAAAACGAAGTAGCAGAAAGTACTATGAAAGAAAAGATTGAGTATATTGGATTTAAAGTAAAGGAAGATTAATTATGAAAAAAATAAATTTGGCTATTGATGGAATGACTTGCAGTAGCTGTTCTAATGGGCTAGAAAAATATTTAAACAAGCAAAAAGGGGTTTTAAATGCTAGTGTTAATCTTGTAATGGCAAATGCAACTATTGAATATGACGAGAAAATATTAAATCAAGGAAAAATAGAAGAATTTGTAAAAGAAGCAGGATTTAAGAGTCTGGGAGAATTTAAAGAAATAAAAGTTGAAGAAAAGAGCCAAAAAGAAAAAATTAAATTTATAATTTTTACCATATTAGCAATAGTGTTAATGTATATTTCAATGGGACATATGATTAACTTGCCAACAATTCCATTTCTTGATATGCATACTAATACTGCAAATTATATGATTAGTTTACTTGTATTAACAATATGTTTCATAGTATACGGCTTTGACATTTTAAAAAATGGATACAAAAACCTAATCCATAAAACCCCTAATATGGATACATTAGTAGCAATAGGAGTTGTCGCCAGTCTAGGTTATAGTATTTATAATATGTTTATAGTATTTAATGGTAATCATCAACAAGTTATGAATTTATATTTTGAATCGGCAGCGATAGTAATATATTTTATAAAGCTTGGTAGATATATTGATGGAATAAGTAAAGACAAGACAAAAGATGCAATACAGAAATTAGTGAAGATTACACCTAATACAGCAGTTGTAAAAATAGATGGAATAGAAAAAACAGTTACATTAGATGAAATTCATAAAGGAGATATATTAGTAAGCAGAGCAGGAGAAAAAATAGCAGTAGATGGAGAAATACTAACAGGGGAGGCACACTTAGATGAATCATTTATTACAGGAGAAAGCAAACCCGTATCAAAAGAAGTCGGCAATAAAGTAATTGCAGGAAGTTTAAACTATGATGGATATATTGAATATAAAGCCGAAAGAATTGGAAAAGAATCAACAATATCAGAAATTGTAAGAGCCGTTATAGAAGCAAGTAATACAAAAGCTCCAATTAGCAAACTAGCTGATAAAGTATCAGGATATTTTGTACCTAGTGTAATAGTTATTGCAATAATTACTTTTGTAGCATATTTACTAATAGGGCAAGGTATTGAAACAGCAATAACATCATTTGTTACAGTATTGGTAGTAGCATGTCCTTGTAGTTTAGGATTAGCAACACCACTTGCTATTGTTGTAAGTGAAGGTTTATGTGCAAGTAATGGAATATTAGTAAAAAAAAGTGAAGTATTAGAAAATGCACAAAAAGTAAATACAATTGTATTTGACAAAACGGGAACATTAACTTATGGTAAATTAAAGATTGCTGAAATATTAAATTATAGTAATATGACTGATAAAGAATTATTGCAATTAGTTGGTAGCTTAGAAAGTAAATCGACTCATCCTATTGGAAAAGCATTTACAGATTATATAGAGCAAAATAAAATACAGGTATTAGATGTAAAAGAATTCGAGAATATAGCAGGTTATGGAATAATAGGAAAAATAGAAAATCAAGAAATAATTATAGGTAATTCGAAAATACTTGAAAAATATAAAATAGAAAATAATTATACAGAAGATGAAAAGAAATTAGCTGAAAATGAAAATAGTATTATATATATGGTAAAAGATAAAAATGTAATTGCTCTTTTTGGAGTTAATGATGTTGTAAGAAGCAACACAAAAGAAGTAATCAGTGTTTTAAATAAAAATAAAATACAAACAATTATGCTAACAGGAGATAATAAGGAAACAGCTGAAATAATTGGCAAAGATATAGGGATAACTAAAATAATTTCAAATGTAATACCATCAGAAAAAGCTCAAACAATAAAAAAATTAAAACAAGAAAATAGATATGTAATGATGTGTGGAGATGGAATAAATGACAGTCCAGCTTTAGCAAGTTGTGATATAGGAGTTAGTGTAAATAGTGGAACAGATATTGCAATGGATTCTTCAGATGTAATTTTAACAAAAAATGATTTAGGAAGTATTTTAAATTTAATTAATATTAGTAAGAAAACAATTAGAAATATTAGGCAAAATTTGTTTTGGGCATTTTTCTATAATGCATTAATGATTCCTATTGCTATTGGATTACTAAAACCTGTAGGTATTTCAATTAATCCAATGATAGCAAGTTTAGCTATGGTATTTAGTAGTATTACTGTCATTCTAAATGCCTTAAGATTAAAAAATATAAGAATATGATTATGAAGAAAGAATAGTGAGAAATCGGACTGTCTTCGTCTCATAAAAGAAAGTTAAATAATAATTAGTATAGGGGTAAAGATATGAACAAAGAAGAAAAGAAATTAAATAAACCAATATATATTTATTTAATTATTGTATTTTCAGTATGCTATGGTCTAGGATTTATTGAATTTATAACCAAAACTGGAAAAGTCTACAGTTTTTTAGGAATTATGTTCACATTTTTTCCTGTTATTGCAGGAATGATAACTAAAAGAATTACAAAACAAAAATCGAAAATACCTTTATCATTAAAAGTTTGGAAAAATAAAAAAGCATGGCTTTTTTCAGCATTTGTACCTAGTTTCATGATTGCATTAGGTAGTATTTTATATTTTATTGTATTTAATAAAGATTACAGCGGAGTTTTTGAATTGGGGAATATAATAAAAGATTCAGGTATAATAATAAATGTCCATAATCCAATATTTTTTGTACTAATATGCGTTATTATATCAGCTATAATGATACCAATTCAGCTATTAGAATTAGGGGAAGAAGTTGGATGGAGAGGATATCTTCTTGGATTTCAAAAGGAAAAATATGGCGAAAAAAAGGCAGCTATAATAAATGGAATTGAATGGGGAGTATCTCATCTTCCATTAATATATTTTGGATTTAATTATAGTTTGGATAATCCAGGAGCTCCTTGGTCAAATATGCTATTAATGTTACTTTGTTGTTTAGTACTGGGTGTAATATTTTCTTATATAGTCATAAAAACAAATAACGTAATGTATTCAGCTATTATGCATGGTGCAGTAAATATTATAGGAGAAATTCC
>CANQFW010000084.1 GCA_947599995.1 uncultured Clostridia bacterium | reverse complement strand
TTTGTTCTTTATACTCTAGGAAAGTCATCGTTAAAAATGATAGACTTGACGTAGATGAGAAATATGCGAACGTTATAAATTCTAAAAGCAATGATTTGTAGAATTTGTTAGTCTGTTTTTTTAAATATAATTATTAAAATTTTATATAAAAAATATAAGGAATGCTTATATAATCTAATAATAAAATATTAGATATTTTTGCATTTTTATTATTTTTATAGTAAAATATAACAAATATAAAAAATAAATAAAAAAATGTATATGAATAAAAATAATCATTTTTTTAAAAATAAAAAAATATATTTTTATATGAATTAAATTTTATATAAATTTTTATTCTAAAAAATTTTTTAGAAAGGATGATTTAAAAATGGAAATGACAATTAATGATATATTAAAATGTACCGAAGGGAAACTAATAATTGGCAATGAAAATAAAATATGCAATAATTTTTCAAAAGATACAAGAACGATAAATAAGAATGATACATATATAGGAATAAGAGGAGAAAACTTTGATGGGAATTTATTTTGGGAAGAGGCTCTAAAAAAAGGAGCAAGTACAGTTATAATTCAAAAAATAGAATTAGCCCCAGAAAAAATAGAAAAATATAAAAAGCAAAATAAAAATATTATACAAGTTGATGATACTAAAAAAGCCCTAGAGCAAATGGCAACTTTTAAGAGAAACATGTATGGAGATAAATTAATTGTAGTTGGTGTAACAGGCAGTGTTGGAAAAACTAGTACAAAAGATATAATTGCAAATGTACTTAGTAAAAAATATAAGACTTTAAAAACAGAGGGTAATAACAATAATGATATTGGGCTTCCACTTACGATTTTAAAACTGAAGGACCATGAAGCAGCAGTAGTAGAAATGGGAATGAATCATTTAGGAGAGATTAGTAAACTTACGCGTATTGCAAAACCAACAATTTCTGTTATAACTAATGTGGGAACGTCTCATATTGGAAACTTAGGGTCAAGGGAAAATATTCTAAAAGCAAAGCTTGAAATTCTTGAAGGTATGAAAGAAAAAATAGTTGTAATTAATAATGATAATGATTTATTATATAAATGGAATATTGATAATAATAATGAAGTAAAAAAATATACTTTTGGAATAAGAAGTAAGAGTAACTGTATGGCAGAACAAATTTTTTTTAATAAAGATAAAAGTGAATTTACTTGCAATTTAATGCAAAATAAATTTAAATTAGAAGTTCCAATTAAAGGAGAACATTTCGTACTAAATTCCTTATGTGCAATTATGGTTGGACATCTATGCGGATTGAGTCAAGAAGATATAGAAGATGGAATTAGAACATTTAGTTTAACAAAAAAAAGAATGGAGATTTCTAAACTTAATAATAATGTAACTATTATAAATGATAGTTATAATGCAAGTTTTGAGTCTATGAAGGCTTCTATTGAATATTTGGCGAGCACCGATGGTGTAAGAAAGATTGCAGTTTTAGGAGATATGTTTGAGCTAGGAGAATTTTCAGAGGAATTGCACAGGAAAGTTGGGGATGAAATTGTAAAGAATAATATTGATTTTTTATTTGCTATTGGTGAAAATGCTAAATTTATCGTTGACGAAGCAAGAGTTAAAGGCTTTAATGATAAGAATATATTTTATTATAAGACAAAAGAGGAACTCATTAATAAGATTAAGGCATTTATAGAGTCAGGAGATGTTATTTTGTTTAAGGCTTCTAATGGAATGAAATTGTTTGAGGTCGTAGAGGAATATTTAGAATCAATAAATGATGAATTTAGAAAAAAATAAAATATAGAATCGAAATTAAATAAAAATTATCTTAAAAAAATAATAAAATTATAAAATAAAAAAATTATATTATTTTTTATATTTGAATTTTAAAAAAATAATTTGTATGAAATTATTGAAATTTTTCGAAAGTATTTTTTAGATAGGCAAATGTCTATCTTTTTTATACTCTAGGAAAGTGAATGTAAAAAAAATAGACTTGACGTAAAGGAGAAATATGCGAAAGTTACAAAATCTAAAAGTAATGATTTGTAGATTTTGTTAGTGCATTTTTTTATTTTAGTATTATTTAATTAATTTATATATTATATTAAAATTTTAAGATGTTATTGTAAAAAAAAATAAAAATATAATATTTTTTATTTTTTTATTATATATTTTGATTTTTTTTGTAAATGAAAAATGCTTTACAAAGCAAGGAAAACGTGATATTATAAATAAAAAAATAATGAAAAGGAGCTGATAAAAATAAATTTAATTTTTACAACGAGAAATATAAATTTTATTTCTCTAATTATTTCAATTATAATTTTTTTATTCATAAATTTTATTTTCATAAATTTATTAGAAAAAAATCAAAATTTTGATGAAAATGATAAAGTTGATCAAATCTCAAAAATAACTCAAGAAAAACAGGATGAACATGATAATAGTAAAAATAATGAAAAACAAGAATTAGACCTAGAGAATTGGTACATAGAGATTCCTTCAATCTCACTAAAAGCACCAATTAGTTCAGGGGTTGATTTAAACACCTTAAATAAAGCTGTGGGTCATTTTGATGATACTAGTTTATCTTATGGAAATATTGGCTTAGCTGCACATAATAGACGGATATGACGTTAATTATTTTGAAAATTTAAAAGACGTAAAAAAAGGAGATGAAATAAAATATAAATATGATAATTTTAAAAAAACATATGTTATAGACACTATTGAAATAATTAGGAATACAGATTGGAGTTATTTAGAAAATTCAGAAGAAAATGTAATTACATTAATTACATGTGTAGAAAATCAGCCAGAGTACAGGAGATGTGTACAAGCTACAGAAAAAAATATTTCAGATATATAATTAAGAACTAAAAAATGTAAATTAATTTTAAGTATATAAGACAACTTATAAGAATAAAAATGTAGTAATTATATTTAATTTAGAGAGGAGATTTAAATGAAAAACAAAAAGGTTTTATTTTTATTTGTTGTCGTTATTATAATTTTATTTTCTATAATTTTTATTTATAAAAATATGATTAAAAAATCAAAAGTTGGAAATAATATGAGTAGTCAAGAAATCGTAGATTATATTTTAAATATTAATTCTTATAAAGCTAAGGTTACGGTACAGGTAAATTGTAACAAAAAAACGAATAAATATGTTATTTATCAAGAATATAGTAAAGAAAATGGTAGTGTTCAAGAGGTTTTAGAGCCAAGCAATATTGAGGGAACAAAAATAACAAATAAGAATGGAAATTTAGTTATGGAAAATACAAAAATGAAATTATCTACTATTTTTGAAAACTACAAGGGTCTTGGAGAAAATTATTTAGATTTAAGTGTATTTATTGATGATTATAGAGCTTCAAATAATGTTAAATCTGAAGAATTAAACGGACAAATAATTATTGAAACAAAATGTAATAATGGAAATAAGTATAGGGGAAGTAAAAAATTGTACATAGATAAAGAAAAATTAATTCCAACTAAATTAGTAATTGAGGATAATAACCAAAATACGACAGTAAACATAGAATATAATGAAATAGAATTAAGTTAAAAAATTCTATCTACGAATATTTAGACTTTATAATATACTAACATTAGGAGTGAAGAAAATGGTAATAAAAAGAGGAGATATGTTCTATGCAGATTTAAGTCCTGTTATAGGTTCAGAGCAGGGAGGGATTAGACCAGTTTTAATAATACAAAATGATTTAGGAAATAAATATAGTCCAACAGTAATTGCAGCTGCTATAACCTCACAGACTAATAAAACTAAATTACCAACTCATATCGAAATCGGCAAAGATACAGAAGGTTTAAAAAGCAATTCTGTTATTTTAGCAGAACAGATAAGGACTATAGATAAAAGTAGATTGAAAGAAAAAATAGGACACATTAATGATGCAAATGTAATAAATCAAATTAATAGCGCTTTAGGAGTCAGTTTTGGCTTAGAAGAATAAAAATTATTTTATTAACAATAAAAATGGAATATTTATTTACTTTTGTTTTATTATATTATTATTTTATAATAAACTAAGCATTACAAATATTCCATTTTTTTATACTCTAGGAAAAAGTCATCTTTTTTATTTTACTTTTAATTTTTTTATTATCGACATTTCATTATATAAATTATTAACTTTTTCTTTTTTAGTTTTATAAGCTAAATTATATTCATCTCGTATCTTTTGAAAATTGCCTAATGTTTCTCCTTCTTCTAAATACATTTTCATATATTCAAGATAATAGTTTTTCTTATCTTCTGTTTTACTATCTAACATTTTTTGATAATATTTATCTATTTTTTTAAATCTTTTTATATTTTGTTGTAAGTATTCAATATAGCCTTGCCTACATTCTATTTCGTAAGCAATATCATCTAGTACAACTTTAATTAACACTTTTACAATTGCTGGATTGTCTTTGCCATCTTTTGATTGTTTAGCAATTTCTTCTAGTGCATCAGAAGGTTTTACTTGTTCTCTTGGCTTAGTGTTATCAATTAATATTTTTAAAGTATCTGAAATACCGATGTGTGTTTTATATTGTCTTTTACTTACGATTGCGTCATACTCGTCTGCAACTCTTATGATTTGTCCTTCATAAGGAATATCCTTTTTTGAAACACCATTAGGGTAGCCTGAACCATCTAGTGCTTCATGGTGATATAGTGGTCCTGCAGCATATGGCCTTAATTTAGCGTCTTTCATACACATTTCATATCCTATTGAAGTATGTGTCTTTATAATGTTATATTCTTCATCTGTTAATTTACCTGGTTTTTGTAGTACCTCAGGTGGAACAAAAATTTTTCCAATATCATGCATATATGCGCAGATTGTACAATATTCTGTAAAACCTTTTGAACAATGCAAATACTCACATAATCTACATGTGATTGCTGCTACGTTTTCACAGTGCTTACGTGTAAAAACGTCAAGAGAACCTAATGCACTTAATTGGTCTTGCATAGTTTTATCTAGATTGTAGGACTTTAAACTTGTTCTATCATAAAAATCAAAAATTTCTTTTTTCATATAGTATTTCTCCTTGTATAATTTTATCCTAAAAAAATTATACTATAACTTTTTATTTTTTGCAATAGTTTTTTCATTGACTTTAATAGGTAAAATTTGTATAATAATAGAAGATATTTAAATTAGAAAATTAAAATATAATAAATAAAAAA
>CANQFW010000083.1 GCA_947599995.1 uncultured Clostridia bacterium | reverse complement strand
GAAGGGATTTTTTTCATTAGCTGTTTTTCATTTAAAAATTTTTTTAATTCTTCCATTTTAGTATAAATATTGTAATCTATTTTTTGCATAGGTACCTCCTTACTTTTCTATATAGTAATATTATAACATAAATGTAGGAAAAAAGGAACTGTTTTTACATGTATTTTAAACTTTTTTACATGTATTATAAAATTTTTATGTTACAGATTAAATGTATTATACTATTCTGGGTACATTAGTATTTTCATATATTCTTACTATTTCTAAATTTTATTAGACTTGTTTTAACATAGTACATTAATCAGTAAAACAAACACTTTTAAGTTTGAATTATATATTGCATGAAATAATATTATTGTGGTATAATAAAAAAGCAATTATTTGTTTGTAAAATATAAAAAGAAGGTATATGTTATGAAAATTATGTTTGTATGCACAGGTAACATTTGTCGAAGTGCAATGGCACATTGGCTGATGAAGGATAAGTTAGAAAAAAATAATATGAATAATGTAGAAGTTTTTTCGAGTGGTATATATGCTATCAACCGGAGATACACCTACGTATGAGGCAATTAACACAATGGAAGAGTACGACGTTGATATCACTAAGCATAGGGCAACAAATACTGCAAAATCAGATATAATGAATATGGATATAATTTTAGGAATGACTCGGGAATCATAAAGATGAGCTAATATATTTATATCCAGATTTAAAGAAAAAAATATTTACATTAAAAGAATATGTAAATTATCAAAAAGAAGGACACAATTCTATAAATATAAAAGATCCATGGGGATTTGATATTGAAACTTATAGAGCATGTGCAGCTGAAATAGATGAGTGCCTGAATTTACTAATATATAAATTGAAGGAAAAATAATTTTTAAAAGTAGGTTTATGGGTAAAACCTTTATTAAAAACCTAAATATAGTATATGAGGAATGAATTTTAAAATGTCAGGAATATTAGAAGGACTAAATAATAAACAATATGAAGCAGTAACAAAAACGGAAGGACCAGTTTTGGTAATAGCAGGAGCAGGAAGTGGGAAAACGAAGGTTTTGACACATAAAATTGCTTATCTAATGGAAGAAAAAAATGTCTTACCATGGAATATTTTAGCTATAACATTTACAAATAAAGCTGCAAACGAAATGAAAGAAAGAATAACGTCATTAGTTGGAGAAAAAGCGAAGGACATATGGATGGGTACGTTTCATTCAATATGTGTTAGGATCTTGAGAAAACATATTGACAGAATTGGATACGATACATCTTTTATAATCTTTGATACCTCTGACCAAAAAACATTAATAAAGAAATGTATGAAGGATCTGCAAGTTGATGATAAATTGTTTACAGAAAAGTCAATACAGTCGGAAATAAGTAATGCTAAAAACGAAATGCTAGAACCAGATCAGTATTTAGTAAGAGCTCATGGAGATTTCAGAAGGGAAAGAATAGGACAAGTTTATGAATTGTATCAAAAAAGACTTAAGGAAAATAATGCTATAGACTTTGATGATATTATTAATTTTTGTTTGAAAATTTTTCAACAAAATGATGATATATTAAGCTATTATTCAAGTAAATTCCAGTATATTTTAGTAGATGAGTATCAAGATACAAATAAATCCCAGTTTACTTTAGTAAAAAACCTAGCGAAGTTAAATGGAAATATAACTGTTGTTGGTGATAATGACCAAGGAATATATTCTTTTAGAGGTGCAGATATTTCAAATATTTTGAATTTTGAGAAGGATTTCAAAGGTACTAGTATTATTAAATTAGAGCAAAACTATCGATGCACAGGAAATATTTTAAAAATTGCAAATTCGGTTATAAAAAATAATGAAACAAAATACGAGAAAAAATTATGGACTGAAAATGATGTAGGAAATCTTCCTAAAATATATTCTGCTGACAATGAGTATGATGAAGGAACTTATATTGTAGATCAAATAGAACATTTAAAGAAACAAGAAAAATACACGTATTCACAATTTGCAGTACTTTATAGAATGAATACTCAATCAAGAGCAATAGAGGATATATTAAGAAGAGAAGGTATTCCGTATAAAATTGTTGGAGGATTGAAATTCTATGAAAGAAAAGAAATAAAAGATATTGTTTCTTATTTAAGATTGGTACATAATACTGCTGATAATTTAAGCTTAACTAGAATTATCAATGAACCTAAAAGGGGAATTGGTAAAACAAGTATAGATAATATTACAGAATTAGCAATAAAAAATGAGACATCTATGTATGAAATAATTAAACATGCAGATTTGTTTGGATTAAATAGAGTATTTTTAAATTCAAGAGAATTTGTAAATTTAATAGAGTGTGCAAGAGAAAAAAAGGACAATTTAAGCATTTCGGAACTTGTTAAATTTTTACTTAAGAAGTCGGGGTATATTAAGGCATTAGAGGATGAAAATACCATTGAAGCAGAAAATAGAATGGAAAACTTAGAAGAGTTCCTAAATGTTGTAATGGAATTTGAAAGAGAAGAAGCATCCAATACACTTCAAGATTTCTTAGAAGGAATGACTTTATCATCAGATATAGATAATGTTGATGAATCTGAAGAGTCTGTTACCCTAATGACTCTTCATAGTGCAAAAGGCTTGGAATTCCCTGTCGTATTTTTAGTAGGAATGGAAGAAGGAATTTTTCCTGGATATAGGTCAATGGGTGAACCAAAGGATTTAGAAGAAGAAAGAAGACTATGTTATGTGGGAATTACAAGGGCTAAAGAGCAATTATTTTTGACATGTAGCAAGAAACGTACGGTTTTTGGATCTACAAGTTGCAATATGCCATCAAGATTTTTAGACGAAATTCCACAAGAATTATTGGATGGTTATGACGAAGCTTTTGGTAACAAAGAATTGAAAGAAGATAATTTTGAAGATAGTAAATTTGCATGGAGCTATGGAGGTGCAAAAAGTAGTAGCATAATTAAATCATATAAAACAGGTAATAGAGAGCCAGTTGTAGCTGCAAGTTCTATAGGTAGCAAGAATATTTTTGGAAGAACTGCAGAGAGCTTTTTGAGTAATTTGGGAAAGAAAAATATTGATAAGAAGGTTGACTTATCACAATATGGAGAAGGTGTTAGAGTTTATCATAAAAAATTTGGGGAAGGTACGATTACTGCTACCGCTCCAGAAGGTGATGATTTGAAGGTGGATATTAGCTTTGATAAGGTTGGACACAAGAGACTTATGGCTAAATTTGCAAATTTAGAAGTTATATAGAATAAAGAAAAATTCAAATACGACTGAAATAAGAAATATAGTTTTTTTAGTCGAATTTGAATTTTTTTTGAATAAAAAAAGTTAAAATGGAAAAAATAAATTGCAAGGAAGGAGTTGATTTTCCATGGCAGATTTGTCAGAGGTAGAGTTACAAAATTTAAGACATTTAATTGGAGCACATGATACGAGTTACAATAAATTAAATGCATATTCAGCACAAGCTGTTGATCCACAAATAAAGCAGATTTTTAGTAAAGCTGCACAAGATGCTTTGAATACTAAACAAAAATTAATGGGATTTTTAAATTAGGAGGTTGTTATGGACGAAAAGACGATGGTAAATGATATTTTAGAAAATGTTAAGGCTAGTCTTGGATCATATCAAACAGCTATTTCGGAAGCGGAGAATATGAATTTAAGACAGACTTTTCAACAGATAAGAAATAATGATGAAAGTTTTCAATATGAATTATTTAAGGTTGCACAAAGTAAGCAGTATTATAAGCCTGCAGCTAAGGCCACTGTATTAGAAATTAATAATGTAAAAGCTGAATTGCAATAGTGTAACTGAAACTGTTAGAGTCATTTGGGTGAATAGCTTAAATGCCTCTAATGATGTTATAGTAAATTGTGTAGCATTAGTAGTTAAAATTTTTTGATATTTAATATTGCAAAATGACAGAAAATAATATAAAATAGTAGAAAAATTAGAAGGAGTATGAAAATGAAAAAGATATTTATAAGAATAAGAACATCTTTAAAACTTATTATATTAATATCTATTGCAACTTTTTTAATATCAGGAGCTGTAGTAATTTTCTATAAACCGATATACAGCGTAACTATAGATGGAAAAGTGATAGGATACTGTAAAGGAAAAATAGCTTTGCAAACGAAAATTGATGAATACATAGAAAATGGAGATAGTCAAAATAGTAATATTGCTTTTGTACAAATAGAGAAAATGCCCACATATAAACTTTGCTTAGGGAAAAGGGATATACAGACAAATGATGAAGAAATTTTTGAAATTGTAAAAAGTACAGGAGTTACATATTATAAATATTTTGCAATTTTAGAGGATAATGAAGAAAAATTGTATGTTTCAGATTTTGAAACTGCAGAAAAAATAGTTAGTGCTTTAAGGGAAAAAGGAAGTACTAATATAGATAATTTACAAATACTTGAAAAGTATGAGACAGAGCTAAAGGATTTTATGACACAGGAGCAGGCAGTTGCAAGTTTATATAAAGAAAATACAGTAGTGGAACAACCAGGAATTACAGTTGCAAAAACTAATACAAATCAAACTAATGATACTATGAGAAATAGTAGTTTGGGTGGGCAAAAAGTATCTACATCAACAAATATTTCTCAATCAAAAGTATCAATTGGAATAACCTTAATAAAGCCGGTATCTGGTACTATTTCATCAAGATTTGGGTCACGAAGTAGTATACGTTCAAGTGCACATACAGGGTTAGATATAGCAACTCCAAAAGGAACACCGGTATCTGCTGCTGCATCAGGAACAGTCGCTTTTGCAGGGTATAAAGGTTCTTATGGATATTTAGTAGCGATTTCTCATGGAAATGGAGTGCAAACATACTATGCGCATTGCAGTAAATTGTATGTTTCTGCAGGTGATAAGGTTGCACAGGGATCGAAGATAGCAGCAGTTGGTTCTACAGGTAATTCTACAGGACCACATCTTCATTTTGAAGTAAGGGTTAATGGAATGGCTTATAATCCTCAGAATTATATTTATTAAAAACTATAAGAAGTTAATATTTCAAATACATATAATTAATAGCTAAATAAAAATACTTTATACAATTTGCTTCTTTTCTTACGAAAACAATATATAGAAAGAATTTGTAACAATAAAGTAACAAAAATGTAAACAAAATATAAAAAATTGTCGGATCTTGAGGATCCGAAAGTTTATAGGCCTTGAAATAAAAAAAGGGATATTTACATGTTTGATATTTTTTGTTTAAAATAAAATTATGTATTAATAAAGAAAGGAAGGGCATATATTTTG
>CANQFW010000082.1 GCA_947599995.1 uncultured Clostridia bacterium | reverse complement strand
ACTCCAGATGTAGGAATTTTAGTAAATGTTGAAGATGCAAAATCATTAGCAAAAGAAATAACCAGAATTTTACAAAACCAAGTTTCATTTAATAGAGAGAAAATTTCAAGTAAAATGAGAAGTTTATATTCACAAGATGCATTAATTGAAGAATTTATAAAAATTTACAATATGAATATTTAAAATTTAAGTAAAAATTTTTATGTTATTGTATCTGTTATTAAAAGAATGAATAGATAGTGACTTGAACAATAACAAAGATTAGATTATATATTGTTTCAAAAATTATATGAAGAATATTTTAAACAAGTAATAGCATCGAGGAGGAAATTATGAATAAATATATGAAAAAGGCAAAAGAAAATGCTGATAAAGGAATAGCGAATAAGGAAGGAGGTCCATTTGGGGCAGTAGTAGTCAATAAAGAAGGGAAAATTATAGCAAACGGAAATAATAAGGTTCTAAAAGATAAGGATCCAACAGCTCATGCTGAAATAGTTGCAATTCGTAAAGCATGTAAAGTATTAGATACTAATGATTTATCCGAATGTATTTTATATACTTCTTGTGAGCCATGTCCTATGTGTTTATCTGCAATAATTTGGGCAAACATAAAAAAAGTATATTATGGCTGTACTAAAAATGATGCAGCAAATATTGGTTTTAGAGATAATGATATTTACGAATTTATAAAAGGTAATAATAATATGATCGATCTTAAACAAATAGATAAAGATGAATGCATTGAAACAATGAAGAACTATCAAAAAGATGCAGGAACAATTTATTAAATGTATATATTCATATAAATATAATAAGTAGGATAGATAATTAAAAGACAAATACATGTACATTGTAAAATATAAGAAAGAACTTATTTTAAAAAGAAATTTAATATTATAAATCTATAACTAAACCTTACGAAAATGTAAGGTTATTTTTTGGTGTGAGAGGGGACGAAAATTTTATTTTATAAAATTTTTATTCTACTCGATTTTTTTATTGCATAATGCAAGTAGGAGTGATAACTATGAAAAGATTTAACATATCATCAATTGGAAAAAATTATACATTGAACTTTTTATTTATAAATAATATAATAAATTGGGAGGTGTATAAATTTATATGTCTTTAAATAAGTTATATGGAAACAAATTGTTAGAGAAAGAGCTAAAGAAAAGTTATAATTTTTTTGTAAAAGAAGTAAATTTAAATGAAAATAGTAAAGGATATGGGCTAATAAGAGACAAAACTATAATAGATAAAGAAGTAGCAAGCATTGCTTCAGTAGGATATGGGTTAGCAGCTTTAATTATTGGTGTAGAGCATAAATGGATTAATTATGAAAAAGCTAACAAGAGAGCAAATAAAACTTTAGATACATTTATAAATAATGTAGAGGGTCAAAATGGTTTTTATTATCACTTTATAAACATAGAAAATGGTAAAAGAGAATGGAATTCCGAAATATCGATAATAGATACAGCCATTTTTATATGTGGGGCAATAACAGCAGGTGAATATTTCGGAGGAGAAGTAAAAGAAAAAGCAGAGATATTATACAAGAAAATAAATTGGGAATGGTACAGAAATAAGGATACAAATTATTTTTATATGGGCTACACTCCTGAAAGAGGATTTTGGGGACATTGGGATATGTATGCAGAACAACTAATGTTATATGTTTTAGGAGTTAGTTCTCCAACATTTCCAATAAGCAAGGATATGTATTATGAATTTAAAAGAAAAAAAACAGATTATAAAGATATAAAAGATATAATATATACATATTGTGGAACACTATTTACATATCAATATTCTCATGCATGGATAGATTTCAGGAATTTAAAAGATAAAGATGGAGTCAATTGGTTTGAAAATTCTGTAAAAGCCACTAAAGCAAATAGAGAATATTGTATAGACAATAAAGAAAAATTTAAAACTTATGGAGAAAATTCATGGGGATTGACAGCATGTCTTTCACCAAAAGGATATATAGCATGTGGTGCAAAACCATGCGATATAAATTTAAATACTGAAAATGATGGAACTATATCTCCTTGTGGCGCAATAGGTTCAATAGTATTTACACCAAAAGAAAGTATAAATGCTATGGAATATTATTATAATAATTTCACTAAATTATGGGGCAAATATGGATTTAAAGATGGATATAATTTAGATGCAAACAAACCATGGTTTGCAAAAGAATATATTGGAATAGATAAAGGTATTGAAATAATAATGATAGAAAATTACATAAATGGAACAATATGGAAATATTTTATGAAAAATATATATGTTAAAGAAGCTTTAAAATTGTTAGATTTTTCTGAATATAGGAGAGATAATTATGACAAAGTCACAATTAATTAGTTTATTAAATGAAATGAATTTAGATGAAAAGATTGGACAGCTTGTACAAGTTAGTGGTAATTTTTTCCTGGAAGAAGAGAATGTTCAAACTGGACCAATATCAAATTTAGGAATGAACGAAAATATGATATATAAAGTCGGATCAATTCTAAATACAGTAGGAGCAAAAAATGTAATTACAATCCAAAATAAATATTTAGAAAAAAGTAGATTAAAAATACCATTAATGTTTATGGCAGATATAATTAATGGATATAAAACTGTATTTCCAATTCCGTTAGCACAAGGATGTTCATGGAATACAGAAGTAGTAAAAAGGTGTGCTCAAATTGCTATGAAAGAGGCAAGTATAGCAGGAGTAAATGTGAACTTTTATCCTATGGTAGATTTGGTTAGAGATGCAAGATGGGGAAGAGTGATGGAGTCTACAGGAGGGGAAGACACATATTTAAATGAAATATATGCTAGAGTATTAGTAAATGCTATACAAGGGGATGATATTTCAAAAGAAGGAAATTGTGCAGCTTGTATAAAACACTTTGCAGCTTATGGAGCGGTAGAATCAGGAAGAGAGTATAATAAAGTTGATATGTCTGAAAGAGAATTAAGACAATATTATTTGAGTTCTTATAAAGCAGGAATAGAGGAAAAAGCAAAGATGGTTATGACTTCTTTTAATATTGTAGATGGTATTCCAGCAACAATAAATAATTGGCTTTTAAGAAAAATATTAAGAGGAGAATATGGATTTGATGGAATTGTAATTTCAGATTATTCTGCAATACAAGAAACTATTGCACACGGAGTTTCTAAAGATAAAAAAGATGCAGCATTAAGAGCAATTAATGCTGGGGTAGATATTGATATGCAAACTAACGTTTACAGCAATTTTTTAAAGGAATTAATAAAAGAAAAGGTTTTGGATATTGTTTTAATTGATGAAGCAGTATTTAGAGTATTAAAATTAAAAAATGAGCTAAAATTGTTTGAAAATCCATATGGGAATGCAAATATAGAAAAGGAAAAGAGAGTATTACTTAGTAAAGAAAATTTAGAGGAAGCAAGAAAATTAACACGTGAAACTTTTGTATTATTAAAGAACGAAAAGCATGTATTACCAATAAAAGAGAATCAAAAAATTGCATTAATAGGACCATATGCAGATAATTTTGCAATTACTGGAGAATGGTCAATGTTTTCAGAAAGAGAAAATATTGTAACTATTAAGAAAGCACTTGAAGAAAGAATAGGAAAGGAAAATGTTTTGTATGCAAAAGGTAGTAATATGTTAACAACTAGAGAAATGAATTATATATTGAAAGCAGAAGGAAAACCATTGTTAAAAAATGGACAGGAATTGAAAATACAAAAAAAATATTTAGATGATGCAATGATAGTTGCTCAAAGAGCAGATATAATTGTGTTGGCAGTTGGAGAACATTACAAACAAAGTGGAGAAGGAAATGCAAGGGTTAGCATAAGGTTACCAAAACTTCAGAGAAAATTGTTAAATATGTTAAAGACTCTACATAAGCCTATAGTAATGGTACTATTTAATGGAAGACCACTAGTATTAGAGGGAATAGAAAATAAAGTAGATGCTGTTTTGGAAGTATGGTTTCCTGGAACAGAAGGAGCAAGAGCAATTTTGGATGTATTGTTTGGAGATGAAAGCCCATCTGGAAAATTGAATATGTGCTTCCCAGAACATGAAGGGCAATGCCCTATTTATTATAATCAATATAATACGGGAAGACCTAATATTAAAAATTTACGTTTTGAATCTAGATATCAAGATGCATCGATTTACCCTAAATATCCTTTCGGATATGGACTATCATATGCTAAATTTGAATATCAAGATTTAAATCTAAGTTCTACAATATTAAATAGGGGAAAACGTGATAAAATTACAGTTTCTGTAACTGTAAAGAATTGTAGTAATGTTGATGCAAAGGAAACAGTTCAGCTATATATTCAAGACTTATTTGGAAGTGTAGTAAGGCCAATAAAAGAGTTGAAAGCGTTTAAAAAGGTATTAATTAAAGCAAATGAAGACAAGAAAATAGAATTTGAAATAACAGAGGAAATGCTTAAGTTTTGGAATAAAGATTTAAAATATGTTTCAGAAAATGGAGAATTTAAAGTATATGTAGGTTCTAATTCTAAAGATTGTTTAGGAGCTAAATTCCAATTAATATAATAATTTAGAATGTAAAATTTATTTGTCTATCTAGTAATTTTGACTTTTTGCATAATTAATGCTATTATATTTATATAAGGGTAAATTTTCCTAAAAAATTTTTATGAAAAGGAGAAATCAAAAATGACCACAACAGAAAAAGTAAAAACAATAGGTGAACGGTATTTAACAAATGGAAAAACCACAGGCTGGGAGATTGATTCTATTACAGGAGCAATTATTGTATATGCTATCGATGCTATTTTCTATGAAGGAGAGTACTATTCAATCACAACAGGAGAACGTATAAGCTTATCTAAAGACAATTATATCAAAGATTTGCGCAACAATATGCAAGATGGTCATAAGCATGACGCAATTCAAGGAACAGGAACAGGTGTTATCGTACATCGGTTTAAAGAAAATCAATTGGAGTTTTTACTTCAGTTACGTTCTGATGTGAACCAATACGGTTTACTCGGAGGTGGTCTCGAATTGGGAGACACATACGAGCGCTGTGCGATAAAAGAACTTGTACAAGAAGCTGCTTTACTTACCAATGAGCAAAGTTTACATCTTGAAAATGTCTATGCAGGGCCAAAGCATATCACAAAATATGCATCTGGGGATTTGGTTTACCATACGATAATTGTTTACTCAATATGTTGGGAGGATTGCATTGAATTGAGTACAAAGCTAGATGCTGAAACAAAGGAGCTGAAGTGGGTTTCAAAAGAAGAATTAATAAACCTATTGAAAAATCAACCGGAAAGATTTTTCCCAAACAACTACCCGATTCTTTGGGATGTTGTGACAAAAATCTTCAACTAAAGATCTTTAACAGAAGGGACACCTTTTAGGTGTTCCTTTTGCAGTG
>CANQFW010000081.1 GCA_947599995.1 uncultured Clostridia bacterium | reverse complement strand
AAATACAAACGCAAATACAACTACAAATACAAGCTCTAATTCTTCTACAGATAGTAATATTTCCACAACTGTTACTGGAGTTAACTCATCATCTAACTCAAATATTTCCACCATTTCAAATATTTTAAATATTTCTTTAATTGTGGTTGGAGTATTACTTATATTTTTAGCGATTGCCATCTTAATTAGATTAAAAAAATAATTTTATGTTATAACATTTTCAATATTTTTGGAATATTTTTTTAGTATATTTTAACCAAAAAAAATAATAATATAATTAGTTTTATTTTTAAAACAATTTTTTTGGGAGGACTTTGCTATGCATAAAAAGGTTTTATATGGTATTGCATTAGCTATTGCTATTTCCTTTTTCGCATTTTCATATACTTTTGCAGCAGATAACATGGCTAAGGATGCCGTAAACGGTGTAAGAAATGTTGTTGGTGGTGCTGAAAATACTGTAGAAGATGCTGCTCGAGATATTTCTGGTGCTTCTAAAGAAGCAACTAATAATGTTGAAAATGATGGTAATAACGTAGATAATGCTGTAAGTAATGGTAATGGTAATGCTATGAATTCAAATGTAAATGCAGGTACTAGAAGTACATCAGACGACACTTATACTGCTACTAGAACTTCTACTACTGGTAGCGGAAACTTTTTAGGAATGAATTCTACTGCTTGGATTTGGATGATTATAGCTGTTGCCGCTGTAGCAATTATTGCTTTGGTTTATTACTATTCTTCACAGATGAATCGTTCACATTATGATGACAATGAATAGTATGAATTAAGGAATTAGAAAATTAGGTTTTCATTAACCATAAATTAAAAGGGGTTTTTACAGCCCCTTTTAATTGATTTTTTATGTTAATTAATATATAATGTATATCACAAATATATACTTTTAAAAGGAGAAAACTATGGTAGAATTATTATCACCTGTTGGAGATTTCGATTGTCTAAAGGCTGCTGTACAAAATGGAGCAAATGCCGTTTATTTTGGAGCAAATATGTTTAATGCAAGAGCGTTTGCTACAAATTTTGACGACGAAGATCTAAAACGAGTTATAAATTATGCAAAAGTAAGAAATGTAAAAACACATCTTACTTTAAATACATGTATAAAAGAGTCAGAATTTGATGATGCATTTTATTTAGCGAAAAAAGCATATGAATTTGGCATAGATGCAATTATCGTTCAAGATTTTGGCCTTGCAAAATTATTAATTGAAAACTTTCCAGATATAGAGATTCATGGCAGTACTCAAATGACAATCCATAATTTAGAAGGAGCCCTTTTCCTAGAAAAATTAAATTTTAAACGAGCTGTCCTTGCAAGAGAATTACCTGCTAATGAAATTAAATACATATGTGAAAATTCAAATATAGAAATAGAAACTTTTATGCATGGAGCAATATGTATTTCATATTCTGGTCAATGCCTACTTTCTAGTATGATTGGGGGTCGTTCAGGAAATAGAGGAAAATGTGCTCAGCCTTGCAGACTTACTTATGAACTAATTCAAAAAAATTCTACTAATAAAGAAAAAATTCTTGATAAAGGCTACATTTTAAGCCCTCGAGACCTATGTACCCTAGAAAATCTTCCAGAGCTTATTAGAACAGGTGTAAGCTCTCTGAAAATTGAAGGCAGAATGAAATCTCCAGAATATGTTGCAACAGTTACTAGAATCTATAGAAAATATATAGATTTAGCTTATAAATATATAAACTCCGAAATTGATACATATAAAGTCTTATTAGAAGATAAAATAGACTTAATGCAAGTGTTCAATCGTGGAGGATTCTCCATCGGCCATTTAAGTTTAAATGGAAATAGAGATTTAGTTTTTAAAGAAAAACCAAATAATATGGGAATTTTACTCGGAAAAGTTTCAAAAGTAAATCGTGCTAATGGTCATATTTGCTGTAAACTTATTAATCCAGTTTCTATTGGAGATTGCATAACCTTTGAAAATGAAACAACAAAATATCATATTTCTGAACTTATGGACAATAATCAAAATCTAAAATCAATAAATGCTGGCAAATCCGTTACAATTGGTAGAATGAAAGGTAATATAAAAGTTGGAGACAAGATTTATAAAATTTCAAGCAAAGCTTTATCTGTTTTAGCTTTAGAAAGTTTGAAAAAAGAAAATATACAAATTCTTGTTGAATGCAAAGTGCAAATAAAACGTCACAAAAAAATAACTATAGAATTATATGTGCCAAAATTTAACTTAAAAAATAAATTTATATCTGACTATATTCCACAAGATGCTCAAAGTGCCCCATTAAAAAAGGAAAAAATTTATGAACAATTTGCTAAAACTAAAAACACAATTTTTATTTTTTCAAAATTAGAAATTGATCTAGATGATAACCTATTCTTGCCTATTTCAGTAATTAATGATATTAGAAGAACAGCTCTGAAAAATATAGAAAATAAAATATATAATTCATTTAAAAGAACTTCTAATAGTACTGTTCCTTCGCATGTATGCCAAAATAATACGATAGCTATTCCTAAAATATCAGTTTTGCTTAATATACTGAATTTATCTTATAATTATACTACTCTAAAAAATATTGATAGGATTTATGTTCCTTTAAAATACTTTACTAATCCTAAATATGAAAGAATTTTATCAGATATCTCGAAAATAGCTAAATTGTATGTTTATATGCCAACTATAATTAGAAAAAAATATATGGATATTTTGAGATTACAATTAAAAGATATAACAAAATTTGATATTTCGGGTTTTGTAATTTCAAACTTATCTCATATAGAGTTGCTAAGACAACTTAGATTAAATAAATACGAAATAATTGGAAATTATACATTAAACATTTACAATTCTTATACAGCATCATATCTTTCTGATTTTAACGTATGTTCCTGTACAATCTCACCAGAGCTTGACAGAAATAGTATACTTGATTTTTGTAATTTTACAAAACTAAATAAAGAAATGATTGTTTATGGAAATACACCTGTTATGTGTATGAATTATTGTCCTCTTGGAAAAAGCAATAAATGCTATGATGGATGTGATAGAATGTGTATGAACACTGATAAATACTTTTTAAAGGATAGGCTTGGAATGATGTTTAGGCTTATTCCTGATAACACTCAGACAATATCTACACTTTATAACTGTAAAATACTTTCCATTCAATATGGTGATTTCAACGTTGACTCTGTTAGAATTGATATTTTAGATGAAGATATTAATAGCATTAACGAAATCATTCTTAATGTTTCTAACAATAATCGTTTTGAAGGAAAAGAATTTACTAATTGTAATTTAAATAGAGAAATCTAAAATGGAGTACAGAATAAATGATTATTTTATTTATTCTGTACTCCATTTTAATATCGTTTATAAATATGTATCGTTTTTAACGATGACTTTCTTAGAGTATAAATAACATTATTTTCATAATTTTTTAAACTATATTAGAAGACAGCTTAATTATTAAATTCATATCATCATCTTCTGCTGCCTTATTTTTTCTAATCATTCCACATTTTTTACATTTAAAAACAATCACATATCCTTTTTTGTTCGACAATTCCAATCCAATTGGCTCTAAAGATCCGTGACACGTTTCTGCCCTATCTCCAGGATTAACATCAACATGTTTTGAATGTAAACAATATGGGCAATGATTTCTGCAAGAATATCCAAGCTTAGGTACTTGTTTCCCACAATTATCGCATACAAATTCTTCATCAATTACTGTAAATTTACTTGACACTTCTCTATGGTTCATTTTAATATTCAAAATCACCTCCACCTAAGAATTCTTTTAATAATGAGTTTCTAGGAATTTTTTCATTAGGTATTGATTCAAAATATTTTAAAATTTCAATTATTCTTTGAGCTTCTGCATATACATTGCTTTCTCTTTTAATTTCCTGTAATAAAGGTAGTGCAATATCTTTCAAAGCTGCAAGCTCATATATAAGTGATGTATTAAACATACTGTCTGCTTCTTCTTGGAAAGGATATATATTTTTTTCTTCTCCCAGATTTACACTATTCCAACTTCTTAGAGTATGCTCTGCAGAATATCCTCTAAACTGGTAATCTCTTACAATTCTTCTAACAAGCCTTGTATCAGTTGTTGAAATTCTGTTTATTCTATCTCTATTTAAAACTGTTAAATCACTTATATATATTTTGTATTTTTTATTTCTTGAAATCTCTTTCGTTAATCTGTCATTTAAGCAATGTATTCCTTCAATAACAAGTATTTCGTCTTCTGCCAGGTGCATTGTTTTCCCCTTATATCTTTTAGTCCCTTCATGGAAATCAAATTCAGGACATTCAATCGTTTCTCCATTTAATAATTTTTTCAAGTTACTATTAAATAACTCTAAATCTATTGCCTCTATACTTTCAAAATCATAATCTCCATTTGCATCTCTAGGAGTCTGTGGTCTCTCAACAAAATAATTGTCTACTGATATTGTTACAGGTTTGTATCCATTTATTCTAAGTTGTATCCCAAGCCTTTGAGCAAAGGTAGTTTTACCTGATGATGAAGGTCCAGCTATTAATATCATTTTTACATTTTTATTTTTAGTTATACTATCTGCTATTTGTGCAATCTTCTTTTCATGCAATGCTTCTTCTAACATAATTAATTTTTTCAATTCTTTTTCATTATTTATAATTTTGTTTAATTCATATATTGTGCTAACTCCCAAAATTCTATGAATATCATTATATTCATTTAACGCCCACAATAGTTTTTTTGTTTCCCTATATGGGGTTAGTTCAGTTGGTCTTTCACTATTTGGGTACCTTAATAAAAATCCTTTATCATATTTTACAAGTTCAAATACTTTTGTAGATCCAGTGTTTATTGCAATGTCATCATATATATAATTATAATAGTCATCACAAAAATACATTTTTATTATAGGATTTTCCTTTAAATTTAATTGCAATCTACCTTTTGATGAGTCTTCTTTTTTATAAAGCTCCTCTGCCTCTTTTCTAGTCAAAAGCTTTTCTTCTATTGGTAAATTTTTTTCTATTAGTGATTTCATTTCTTCGCTAACTTTTTCTAATAATTCTTTAGTCACTTTTGTGTTATCTAGAGAGCAAAACATTGAATTCTTTAATTGGTAATTTACTCTTAGTTTTATCTTTGAATCGACTTTATTAAATGCCATTGCCATCAAAAAAATTAATGTTCTTATGTAAATTTTCATTCCCTGTTTTGTAGAAATATCTATCAACTCTATTGTTCCCTCTTGAATTATTTTGTAATCTAACCTTCTATATTGGTTATTAAATTTCGCTCCTATAATTGTGTATTTACTGTTTTGTATTTCATCTTTTAGAATATCTTTTATTTGTGTATTTGAATCTATTTCTAAAATCTTATCTTTATATGTTATTCTCATTATTTCCTTCCTTTCTTTTTTAAACCGTCCAAAAAGCTTTTATAAATATATTTATAAAAGCTTTTTTTATATTCTAGGAAAGTCATCATT
>CANQFW010000080.1 GCA_947599995.1 uncultured Clostridia bacterium | reverse complement strand
AAAATTACTGAATCTGCAACAATTAAAGCTGGTGGAGCATCCAAAATGACTAGATCACACTTTTCTTTTAATACATTGATAGTTTCACACATCTTATCAGAAACTAGAAGTTCTGCTGGATTTGGCGGAATACTTCCTGCTGGAATAACACTTAAATTTTCTATTTCAGTTTGTTGTATATAATTTTCTATATTTTTTACATCTTCAGCAAAATGTTGATCTACCACACCAGATAAATAATTTGAAATACCAGGTCTTGGCGAAATTCCAAATATGCTAAATTGTCTTCCTTTTCTCATGTCGCAATCTACTAAAATAACTTTTTTTCCAGCTTGAGCAAATGTTACAGCCAAGTTAGATGATACATAGCTCTTTCCTTCGCCTGGCATTGTTGAAGTTATAAGCAATGTTCTTAATTCTTTACTTGTATTCATAAATTGTATATTAGTTCTTAAATTTCTAAACATCTCAGATTCTGGTGCTTTTGGTTCAAAGTATGTGATTAACTCTTTTCTCATTACCTTTTACCTCCTTTTTTATCTGGATCATAATTTGGGATGGTAGCTATTACTGGTACTTTTAGATGCTTTTCTAGCTCCTCTTGATTTTTTACTGTATTGTCTAACATATTTAGAATAAATACATATGCAAAAGATATTACTAACCCAATTGCAGCAAATAGAGCTGTATCTTTCATGTTATTTATATTAGATGGTACATCTTCTACTTCAGCTACATCTAAAACATGAACGTTGTCTATTTTGTAAATATCTTTTGTTTTGCTTATAAACACATTTGCAAGTTCATTTGCTATTTGGCATGCTATTACAGGGTCCTCATTTGATACTGTAATTTTTATTACTTCTGCATCTTCTACGTCTGTTACGCTTATGTTTTTCTTTACTGATTCTTCTTTTAAATTAAGTCCTAAATTTTTTATAACATCTCTTACTGTAGCATCACTTTTTATAATTTCACTATATGTAGCTACTAATTTTGAGTTAACTGTTATATCTGTTGCTGTAATTGATGTAGATGTTGGATCACCTTCTTGAGCTTTTGCTAAAACTAATGTAGTTGATGAATTATACATAGGTGTTTTTATTTGGCTACCATATACATATCCTACAACAGCAAAAATAAGAACAATAAAAATAATACGTATTTTTTTCTCCCAAAAAATACTTACTAGTTCTTTTAAATCAATTTCTTCCATTTATATTTCTCCTTACTTTTTTACAAATTAAACATATTATATCATAAAATAACCATATTTGCAATGGTTTTCATAATATTCTTATTTTTCGTTTATTTGTTTTGTCTTAAGTGGCATTTAAAAAGTGTTTACAATTTTTTTGTAAACACCTTTATTTTAAGATGCCTAAACACATTTCTTAAACCATACTAGATGTATGTGTGTGTCTATGTCTATGTTTGTGTGATTTTTTTCTGCCAGATGAATATTGTTCATCCGAATTTGTTTTGCTTTCAATGAAGTTTCCTAAAATTATTGCAATTATTCCTACCACAAGCATTATTACTCCATGATTATAAATCATTTCTACATTTTCTTTAGCTAACAATCTTAATGCTTCGCTTAATGGTTCATTTGAAAAATATAAATTTTCTATAGGTATATTTTTATTTATAAACTGTATTAATATTAGGAATATACTCCCTATAAATGTACTTGCAATTCCTCCTAAAGCAATTAGTCTATATATATCTTTCAGGCTTAATAAAAACAATAAGATTAGGCTTACTGCTACAATTAAAAATCCTACTTTTTTTGCTTTGTTTACAGTTATTTTAGTTTCTGATATAGTTTTGTATATATTTTCATCTTGCTGAGTGTGTGCATTTATATCATAATCATACTGTAGAGTTATTAAGTTAGTAAAAGTATCTATTGACCCTTGATCTTGAATTGTTAAATTATTTTCTTCTACATACTTATTTATATTTGAAATCAACTTTTCTCTTATAATGTCTTTATTTATAGGCATATTTAAGCCAGAATAAAAATTATCTAAAATGATTTTTGTATCTGACTTTATACTATCTACAGTAATAACATCATTCAAAACACTTTCTTCTAATCCAGATTGCATTATGTAATTTGAAAAGTCTTCGTATATTTCATTATATATTTTTTGATAGTACCCTGTTTCTTCTAGCTTGTTTGCTACATATGTTTTAGAAAGCAAAGTATTTGTTGCAATCTTTGAAAAATAAACCATTAACGCTCCAATTATAAGTACAGCAACAAGAATATATCTTATTATGTCCTTTAAAATTTTATTCATTTCTTTACCTCCTAAACTGGCTTAGCATATACTACATATCTTCTTGTAGTATATCCTACATTTTTAAATGGATAGCATGTATAAATCATTAATATTTCTTCTTCGTGTTGTAGAGGTACTTTATCTACTTCTGTTTCTTTTACTATTTGCATATCATATATTTTATAATTAAATTCTCCGTAATCAGTTGTTATTTTAATTATATTTCCTTTTTTTAAGTCAGAAAATCTTCTAAGCAATGTTGCAAAGTTATGCCCCATGCATATTATTGATCCACCTTCACCTGGGAAATAACTTGCTGTTGATTGACCTATTCCTTTTTTTAGAATATCTAAAGAATCGCCATAATATAAAGGTAAATTTAAATCAATTGATTCTATCTGAACTGTTGCATATTGTTTTCCATATTCTGGGTATTCAACTATTTTGTTATTTTCAGAATCCATCTGAATTTTTACATCGGTTTCATTGTTGGTTTCATTTATACTGGGTGTTTTTGAAAATTCGTTTATCTTAGCCTCTACTGTACCTATGTATTTTTCTCCTAATATATTTACAGCTAGATAAACAATTGCTAAAAACATAAAGACAACTATTATATCACTAATAGCTGTCTTTAATGTTCTTTTTATTATATTGTTTCTACTCATTATTTTCTTAATTTAGCAACTACCATACCAGCTACAGCTATGAAACCTAAAGAAGCTATAACTAAAACTAATGTGTTTGAACCAGTATAAACTAATTTGCCTGAATTGCTTGATGATGTAATAACATCTATAGTTTTACCACCTTTTGAAACAGTAAAACCATTTCCTTTAGAGTTAAATGTAACTGTTAACCCTATTTCGCTTGCAGCACCTTGAACAATAGATTTAACTTTGCTTAAATCAGTTGAAGATAATTTTGAAACATCTTTAACCCCTGCATTGTCCATGATATCAATACATTCTTTAGCTTTTGCTAAAATGTCAGATCTTTGAGCGTCTGTAATTTCGTTTTCATTAAAATATTTTTCCATTTTAGCTTTATGCTCAGTTGTTACACCATAGCCCTTTCCAAGCTCATATATTTCGTCTGCTAAGCTTGATGCTGCAAAAACTGATGTTGACATTAGTATTATTAATGCCATAAAAATTGATAGAATAATACCTTTTTTCATTTTTTTCCTCCTTTTATATTATTATTCTTTTTTGATAAGATTAGTATAACATAGTTTAATTTAGTTTGCAAGGGGTTTTATATATTTTTTTATTATTTTTTAATCTCTACTATATAAATTCCTTGTATATACCTTGTTTCTAGTACTTTCCAATTTTTCGTCAATTCTATTTGTTAAAATTATATCAGATTTAGCAGAAATTTCTTCGAAATTATTTATAACTTTACAATTGTATCTTTTAATGTTGGTTCATATATGATAATTTCTACATCCTCTTCTTTTAACTTTTTCATATCGCTTTATATTTTACCAGAAATAATTCTTACTGTTTATACTTTTTTCTTCCTAATAAAAATGGAAAATATTTATTAACAATATATGTAGGTATAATTAAAATTATAGATAATATAATTGCAAAAATAATAGCAAAAATTGAAGAATAAATTGTATTATTTAAAATAATGTAATATATAGAAAATTCTTTTAGGATTGTTTGTAATAAACTGTAAAGCTTACCATGAAAAGCAAAATACAGTAGTGTGTTTTGCCCAACATAACTAAAATATTTATTATTTTTTAGTATTTTTGAAAAATTAATTATCATTATACTACCAAATAATTCCGACAAATAATTATATAATATATCAATGAGAATAGGGAACTGTATTCCAGAAAAATATACTGTATATCTTATAGTAGTATAACCTATTAATAATAAAATTCTATTTTTCTTTGTATTATACAAATCTAGTTTATTTTCATAGTTATTTTTGAAAATATATCCAATAAACATAAATAACATTGCTTGAAAAATATATTCTATATGCCATGGTAAACTTGTAGAATTCCATGGTAACCACTGAGGAGGCATTAATTTTGTGTATATAATGCTAATAAAAGATAATATTATTAAAATACAAATATATACAATATTTTTATATTTATTTTTTGACTTTTCAAATTTTTTTATGTAAAAATAGAAAGGTATATATGTAATAAATAATGCTGCTATAAACCATAATCCATCATTCATTCCTCTAATTTGTAAAAAATTCCATTTTAGCTCCTCAATTATATTAGGATGTTCATTAAAAGAAATTATTTGTGTTAAAAATATGTTTAAACAAGAAAATATTAACCATGGAATGAATAATTGACGGATTTTTTTATAAATAAAATCTCTAAATCCACTATTATTTTTATAAACATACCCTGAGCAAAAGAAAAATAAAGTCAGAAAAAACGGACTAAAAAATGTGCTTAATATTTTTGTACAACTTTCAAGATGAGTAATTATAACAAACATTATACATATATATTTTATTGTATCTATCCATTCGATTCTTCTTTTCATAATTAATCTCATTCCTTCCTTGCCTTCACTTTACTAGTGTGCATAAGGCATTAATCTTTATTACAAATTTTCTGTATTATTGATTTGACTTTCTTTTATATAATGTCTTTCAACTTAATTACATGTGATTTTTAAAAGCATTTATTCAATTTTATCGTAGTTTTGTATCAATTTAGCACTATATTATAGTACTTTTCAGCTTTCTGTAACATATTAGAACTTTATGTTGTACGTAGAAAATATATGATTTTTTTCATTTTTTATTTATAAAAACAAAAAGTACTTTTTGTTTTATGTAAATTGCTACTCGTTTACTAAATGAATTACTTTTATATATTTTAATCCTTGCTAAATAAGTCTCTTGTATAAACTTTATCATTATGTTTTTTTATTTTTTCATCTAATCGATTTGCTAATATTAGATCCGCTTTTTTATAAAACTCATCAAAATCTTTTATTACTTTATAACCATTAAATGTTTCTTCTTTTAATGTTGGTTCATAAATTAAAATTTCCACATCTTCTTCTTTTAATTTTTCCATTATTCCTTGAATTGCACTTGATCTAAAATTATCCGACCCAGCCTTCATCGTTAGTCTATATACTCCCACCACATCTGGATTTCTTCGCAAAATCATATTTACTATATGACTTTTTCTAGTTTTATTTGCTCTTACTATTGCTCTTATTAAGTTTTGTGGTACATTGTCATAGTTTGCAAGCAATTGTTTTGTATCTTTTGGCAAACAGTATCC
>CANQFW010000079.1 GCA_947599995.1 uncultured Clostridia bacterium | reverse complement strand
ATTTTTTATGGTCCTTTCTTTTTGTTTTTAATAAAAGCATATGCATATAGCATGCATATGCTTTTATATTTTATCTATTCTGCTACAGTTGTTATTTTCCATGTAACTCTTCCATTTGTAACTGTTCCAACTGATGTATAAGTGTGTTTAGAATCTTTCATTGTTAAAGTGATAGTTTCCAAAGCTTCGCTTCCTTCTGACTCATTTTTTTTCACTTCTACTTTAGCTTTAGTAGTTGATTCTGAGTTAGTCTCTTTAGATAATCCATCTACACCAGCAGATAAAGTGTCAGCTGTAACTTTTTCAGATAAATATTTATTTAAAGTCTCTGCAGCTGTAGTTTCATTTTGTTCTACATAAGCTTGCTCATAGTATTCAGTAGTTTTATCTGATACAAATAAGCTAACAGCATCATTAAATGAACCTAATTGATTTTTTACACTAGATTGACTTGCTCTATTTAAAACACCATTATCTCCACTTAGCATAGCAATAGAAATACCTGCTAAAATTAATAATACGATTATAGTAATTACTAGAGCTATTAATGTGATACCTCCATTTTTCTTTAACATAAACGTTTCCCTCCTTTATTATAATTTTTTATCTTACGTATACTCATCATTGGATAAATATAACGTTAATAACTAATTTATTTTGTTCCAGTATTTTTAAAATATGAAGTCGTATTTTGTTTTTCATTTTCTGTTGTTACTTCATTTTGACTTTGGCTAGATGTGCTTGCCTCTTTACTACTAGAATCTGCATTTTGTGAGCTTGATGTATTAGTATTTTCTGTAGTTTCTTCTTGCTGGTTAGAATATGCAGCAAATGGGTTTTGCTTTCCTGGAACATATTCTTTTGCTTTTTCATAATTTGTTAAATCTGTACTTGTTACTTCATAAGTTAATATTATATTTGAATTGTCTTCTGCAACTGGATCTTGTAATAATTCTTTTACACTATCTGTAGCAGAATATGTAATTGTTTCTTTTGACTGAATTCTATTTGGTATATAGTCATATAAAACAACTGCTAATATTAACATTGATAAAAGTATAGCAAGCAAGACTATTATTATTTCTTTCATTGCTTTTGGCATTTATAAATTACCTCCAAAATTTTTATTCATCTGTTTCTTCATCTAATAAGTTACTAGCTGTTTTAGTATCATTTGTTGTGTTAGATTTAGAAGTGTTATCAGATGTTGTATTTGTTTTGTCTT
Source organism: uncultured Clostridia bacterium (assembly GCA_947599995.1). Lineage (GTDB taxonomy): Bacteria > Bacillota > Clostridia > TANB77 > CAG-508 > CAG-269. The sequence continues at coordinate 4,553 of CANQFW010000079.1, read as the reverse complement.
CTTCCTCTTGTGTATCTGCTTGTTTTTCTATTGATTGAATATTTATTCCTACTTCATCGCAAGAGAATGTTGCTTTAACTTCTGTTACTTTGCTGTCTTCTACTTCGCTATTTTTATCTGATGATGTATTTGTTTGTGTATTTTGTGTCATTACAAAATCATCAATTTTGAAACCTAATTTTGAATCATTTTCTATTGCATAAATAAAATCTGTTATTCCAACATAGCTTCCTGTAACTGTAAAGTTTAATTTATAATACCCTGTTCCTATGCTACTATTTGTTAGATCTATTTTCATTTCAACATCATTATCTTTTGCATGATTTCCTATTTTTGTCCACAAATATTCTATTTCGTATTTTTCTGTAGCAGCAGTAAATCCATTTTCCGAGTCCGAATTTAATGCTACTTGGCTTTCGTATTCTTCTTTAGCTGTTTTAAGCTGTGTTTCAGATTCTGCAACAGCCTCTATTTGTTTTGGATATTCTGTATCTACTAAATTAGTCAGTTTATCGTTTTTGTCTTTAAGGTACTGTTTTCCTTCTCTTATCTGATTAAATCCCCAGACTGTTATATTTCCAATATTTATTCCATTAACAGCAACAACCCCAAAGATTATAATCATTGCTACTAGTGCAATCGTTAATAACATTTTTCTCATGGCAAATCTCCTTCTATCGTTACTGAAACTTCATTATTATTTTTTACACCACTAGAAGATATTACATTTGTTAAAATTTCACTTGTTTTTATTTTTGCTATAAAGTATCCAAGTTGTGTGTATTCATTGCATTTTGCTTTTATTACAATGTGCTTGTTGGTTGTGTTCTCTATAGAAATTAGCTGTACTTCTTCTGGTATTCTATACATTATTTGATTTAACAGATTTGGTATAGAATTTCTACTTTGTGTAACCAAGCTTATTCTGTCATTAATTTGTTGCAATTGTTTTAATAAGTTTTGGTATTTTGTCTTAGTATTATCTAACTTACTTTTGTCTTGTGTAGCTCTTGAAATCTCTGCTGTTTGCTTTGCCGTTAATATTGTAATTTCTTCTTCTTTTTTATTAAATTGTTTAGTAATCATTAAAGATAAAATTATGAATACAATTGTTAATATTAATACAGAGTATGTTGCCCTTATTATGTTCTTTTCTATTGGAACAATTGCACCTTTCATATTCATATTTATTTTTGGTTTATTACTTGGTTTATTTTTCTTTTTGCCAAATTCTACTGGTTTAAACAGTTTTTCTGAAAGTGGTACCTTTTTAAAATTCATTCCTCTTAATGAATCTCTTAACTTTTGTACTGCTAAAGAAATACTTGAATTAACTTCTATATAATCTTTTATATTTATTTGTTCTATATTATTTTCTTCTAAAAAATATGGTCTTAATATTTTACATTCAGCAGATGTTAAACTTTCTTGAAAATACAAATCGACATTATTTACCAATGCTAAGCTTCCTGTTAAATATACTTTAGAAATTTTCATTGGTGAATTTTCAACAACCTCTTTTACTCTTTGGTTTATTGCATATAATGTTGGCATTATGTATTGCAAATATGGGTTTTCTTCAATAGATTCTCCTACATTTGTTGTGTATATTGTAGTATTTTTGCATATTTCATATGCTCTAGAATATGAGTTTTCTATTTGGTTTATCTTGTCTAGTATTTCTCCGCTTCCCATATCTAATGTTTCCACATTATAAATTTGCATATCTATAACGGTTGTTAGTGTTGTCTTTTCTTCCATATTTACTATTAAAACATTTTCTTTTTTCTCAAGATTTACAATATCAGCTATTGTCATTCCTATTGGTAAGGCATCTGTTAGTTTGTATTTTTCAGCATATTGCATTCTTTTATTTAATTCTATTTTATTTACATATACATTTATTGCTTTTATTTTATCTTTGTTTTCATATCTTGGGACCAATGCATATCTTGTTTCAAAAGCATTTTTATTATATCTTTTTTCTTCACAGAATGTTTCAAATTCTGTTTCGATTGTTTTTTGAATATCATTTTTATTTAGTAGTGAAAAAATATCAAAGTACATATATTTTTCTTCTGCTATATTGATTGCAATTGGTGTATTAAAGCTAAATGTTTCTTCTACTATTTTATTTATTTCTGCCGTTAGATTTTCAAAAAACCTTACTCCAAAGGATTCGATTTTTATGTTATTATTATCTTTAGAAACTTTTGCGTATTTTATTAAGTTACTTTCAATATATATACCTAAACAAGTTTGCATTTTTTATCTCCTTTGTTTCTGACTTCTATTTTTCTCTATTTTTTAAAAAAATTCTTTCAAATTCCTTTTTATTTTAACTTGTAATATATAAAAAATCAATATATTTAACGTAAATGTAATATAAATGTAATATTGTTGTAATATTTATATTTCTGCATATTTATTTTATTTTTGGAAAATATATTATTGAATATTTATTTTTTGAAAGGATGTGTAATTATGGCAAGTCCATTAGATACTACAAAAGATTATCAAGACTACGTAGATAAAAAATCTCCAAATTCTCCAATAATAAAAAATTGCTTCAATGCTTTTTGGATTGGTGGATTAATCTGTACAATTGGTCAATTAATATTGGATTTTTGTTTATATAAAGGACTTTCTGAAGAAGTTTCAGGAACTTTAGTTTCTATTTTTTTAATTGGTATAAGTGCATTCTTAACTGGACTTAATATCTTCAATAAAATAGGAAAAATTGCTGGCGCTGGTTCCCTTGTTCCTATAACAGGATTTGCAAATTCTATTGTTGCTCCTGCTATGGAATACAAATCTGAAGGTTATGTAATGGGTGTTGGTGCTAAAATGTTTACCGTTGCTGGACCTGTTTTGGTTTACGGTATTTCTACTTCTATTATTGTCGGATTTATTTATTTTTTATTTAATGGGTAATTTTGTGAAATTGGTACAAATTAATTTATTTAAAGAAAGAGAGGGATTAAATTGCAAAAATTAGGAAAACAAACTTTAAAATTTGATAGACCTGCTACTATATTAGAGACTGCATGTATTGCAGGTCCTAAAGAAGCAGATGGTCCTTTGGCTAGGTATTTTGATAAATGCATAGAAGATGAAATGTATGGAGAAAAAACTTGGGAAAAGGCTGAAAGTAAAATTATTAAGGAAACAGTAAATACCCTTATTTCAAAATCTGGAATTGCTCCTGCTGAATTAGAATATTGTTTTGCAGGTGATTTACTTAACCAGTGTATTTCTTCTAGTTTTGGTCTTCGTGAATTAAATATTCCATTTTTTGGTATTTTTGGTGCATGTTCTACTTTTGTTGAAGGTTTATCCTTGGCATCTGTTTTTATAGATGGAGGAATTAACAAGGCTCTTTGCACTGCATCTAGTCATTTTTGTAGTTCAGAAAAGCAGTTTAGATTTCCACTAGAACTCGGAAATCAAAGACCACCTACATCTCAGTGGACAGTTACAGCTTGTGGTTCTGCTATTCTTTCAAGTACTGGTCAAGGACCTTTTGTAACTTCTATTACTACGGGAAAAATCGTGGATATGGGAATTAAAGATGCAAATAATATGGGTGCAGCAATGGCTCCTGCAGCCTTTGATACAATTATGACTCATTTTAAAGATACAGGAAGGAACCCAAGTTACTATGATGCTATCTTGACTGGTGACCTAGGGTACATTGGACGTGATATTGTAATCGATTTATTTATGAAAAATGGATATAATATGAAATCTGTTTATAATGACTGTGGTGTGCTTATTTTTGACAAAGAAAATCAAGATACTCACTCAGGTGGAAGTGGTTGCGGTTGTTGTGCTAGTGTGTTTTCAGGTTATTTATTTGATCAATTTAAAAATAAAAAGATTAGGAGACTATTGCTTGTGGCAACTGGAGCTCTTATGAATTCTATGAGTGCTCAACAGGGTGAATCTATCCCAGGTATTGCTCATGCAATTAGTATTGAATTATAAAAGAAAGGAGCTATTTATGGATTTTTTAAGTAGTATAGATTGGATGGAAATAGTAAAATGCTTTATAGTTGGTGGTGTAATATGTGTAATTGGTCAGATTTTAATAGATAAAACCAAACTAACACCTGCAAGAATATTAGTAATTTTTGTAACACTAGGTACAATACTTGGTGGCCTAGGAATATATAAATATTTAGTAGATTTTGCTGGTGCTGGCGCTACAGTTCCGCTTACTGGATTTGGATATAATCTAGCTAAAGGTACAATTAAAGCAATTAATGAAGATGGTGCTATTGGCATTTTTACTGGTGGAATTAGAGCTTCAGCTGGTGGTATTGCAGCAGCTGTGTTCTTTGGATATATTGCTTCATTGGTTTCTAAGCCTAAGATGAAGAAACAGTAGATAAATTTACTAAAATATATTCTTTTGTTTTAATAATTTTGGGGCACATTGATTTCGAATTAGAAATTAATGTGCCCCCATATAATCTATTTATTTTTATTCTTTCTTAAGAAAGATGGAATATCTAAATCATTTTGTGATGAAGATAGGTCTTGACTTGATG
>CANQFW010000078.1 GCA_947599995.1 uncultured Clostridia bacterium | reverse complement strand
CCAGATGAGCGGAGCACAAAGTAGTAATGGAACAACAGAAGCGGCTACAAATTTGGCAATAGCGTTTAAACTTCAAAATCTATTAGAATCAAGCGGCTGTACAGTAGTTCTTACACGTTCAGATGAAAATGCAATATATGATATAGATGCAAAAACATTAAAGCAAAAAAAAGTATCTGATATTAGAAACAGAGTAAAAATAGGAAATGAAAGTTCAGCTGATATATTTGTTTCTATACATTTAAACAAAATACCACAGCCACAATATGACGGTTGGCAGACTTTTTATAATTCAAAAAGTGAGGATGGAAAGAAGTTAGCTACACTAATTCAATCTAATTTAAATGAAGCAATACAAAAAGAAAATAATAGAGTTGCTAAGAGTATTGAAAATATTTATATTGTAAACAATGTAGAAATTCCAACTACTATTGTAGAATGTGGTTTTTTATCTAATCCAGAAGAAGAAAAAAATTTGTTAGATGATAATTATCAAAATAGATTAGCTTGGGGAATTTATAATGGAATTATTGACTATTTCTATGAGTAGATTAGCAACAATTGAATCTATACCTATTTGTTGACAGAAGAATAATAATGTCGTAAAATAGAGAAAATAAAATATAGGAGGAATAGATATGGATTTAACTTTAGATGTTGAAGACTATAAATTAAATATTCGTGCCGGAGGAGTAATTATACATAATAATAAAGTATTGACTCATAGGAATATAAACAAAGAACATTATTGCATGCCAGGTGGAAGAATTGAAATAGGAGAAAGTTCAGAACAAACAATTAAAAGAGAAATACAAGAAGAATTAGGAAAACAAATAGAAATAACAGGATATTTAGCAACAATTGAGAATTTTTTTGAAATGGAAAATAAAAAATATCATGAAATATATTTTTTATATAAAATAGAGTTTAAAAATGAAGAAGATCAGAAAATAGATTATACAATGCAAAATATAGAGGGAAAAGAATATCTACAATATGAGTGGTTAGACTTAGACAAGATAGAAGAATATAATATTTTACCTGGATGTTTAAAAGAAATATTGAAATCTGGAGATTATCCAAAACATGTAATTAATGATGATTTAAAATAAGCAGTAAGCTATAATTCAGATATGGGATGTATAAATAAAAAATGAATTATTAACTAATATTTAGAATTAATATGAGAATTGGTATTGAAAAAATTAAAAAAAGATGTTATTATATAAAAAATAAGGGGCAAGGAAATAAAACTGTAAATAAGGTTTTATTTCCTTGCATTTTTTATATAAAGGAGATGTAAATAACATAGAAGAAAAATATTACAAGGTTTGGTTAACGCTAATAAAAAATTTAGGAATAAAGAGATATAGTAGTTTAATAGATAAGTTCAAGAATAGGAAAAACATATACCATGCTAAAGAAAATCAGTTATATGAGTGCCAAGGAATAGGAGAAAATCTGGCTAAACAATTGTTAGATGAAAATATAAAAATAAATGCAAAAAGACATTTACAGTTTTTGAATAAAAATAATATAGATATTATCTCTATAGAAGATAAAGAATATCCGGAACTTCTAAGAAATATATATGATCCTCCTGTGAGTTTATATATAAGAGGAAACAAAAATAATTTAAATAGTTTTAACATAGCTATTATAGGTTGCAGAGATGCTACAGAATATGGAAAAAAAATAGCGCAAGAATTTTCGTATAAATTGTCAAAGAAGAATATGCACATTGTAAGTGGGTTAGCAAGAGGAATTGATTCATATGCTCATTTAGGTGCTGTTTATGCTATGGCTGATACAATAGCGGTTTTGGGGAATGGCCTAGATATAATTTATCCAAGAGAAAATTATTTTTTAGCTGAAAAGATTATTAAAAATGGAGGTTCTATTATTTCTGAATATCCATTAGGGACAAAACCTGATAAGTCTAATTTTGTCGCAAGAAATAGAATTATAAGTGGAATTTCTAGAGGTGTTGTTGTTGTTGAAGCTAAGAAGAAGAGTGGGACTCTAATAACGGTTGATTTTGCGCTAGAACAAGGAAGGGATATTTTTTCAGTTCCTGGTGATATAAATTCTGAAAATTCATATGGTACTAATGAGCTTATAAAGCAAGGGGCAAAAATGGTTACTTGTTATGAGGAAATTTTGGAGGAATATGGAGGTCATTAGATAATATACAGATTTTATAATTAGTTAACGCTTAAAATTAATACTTTTAAAATAACAAACAGTCTTAAAACATTAAATTGTAACATAGTCTTGTTAAAATTATAAAGAAAATCTTGATATTTTGCTGGCTTTGAGATATAATTTAAAATATAAAAATAAAAAGAGAAAGAAGAATGTAAATGAAAGCAATAGAAATTAGAAATAAATATTTAAACTATTTTAAAAATCATGGGCATAAAGTTATTCCATCTGCACCATTGATACCTGAAAATGATCCATCGGTATTATTTAATACTGCTGGAATGCAACCTTTAGTTCCATATTTACTTGGAGAGAAGCATCCAGAAGGAACAAGACTTACAGATTACCAAAAGTGTATAAGGACAAATGATATAGATGAAGTTGGAGACAACCGTCATTTAACATTTTTCGAAATGCTTGGGAATTGGTCATTAGGTGATTATTTTAAAGAAGAGTCTATAAAAATGAGTTTTGAATTTTTAACAAAAGAACTTCAAATTCCTGCCGAAAAATTATCTGTAACATGTTTTGGAGGAAATGAATTATTACCTAAAGATGAACAAACAGCAAAGATTTGGGAAAACACAGGGATTCCAAGAGAAAGAATATACTTCTTAAATGATAATTGGTGGATTGCAGGCGAAACTGGTCCTTGCGGGACAGATACAGAAATGTTTTTAGATACGGGAAAACCAAAATGTTGTAATGAATGTAATCCAGATTGTGATTGCGGAAAGTATGTAGAGATCTGGAATAATGTTTTTATGGAATTCTTTAAAAATGCAGATGGTACTCTTACAAATTTAAAACAAAAAAATGTGGATACAGGTTTAGGACTAGAAAGGGTAGCTATGTTGCTTCAAGGAAAAGAAACCCCATATGATATAGAGATTTTTGTGCCAGTAATGGAAAAATTAAGTAAGCTTCAAAAAGTTGATGAAATACATAGCAGAAGAATTATTGCTGAGCACCTTCGTTCTAGTATTATGATAATTTCTGATGGAGGAAGACCAAGTAATTTAGATAGAGGATATGTACTTCGTCGTTTAATTAGAAGAATGATAAGACATATGAATAAATTGCAAATTAATCTTGATGAATTAGGAAATTTAATTGACCTAGATATTAATGTTTTAAGAGAAATGTATCCAGAACTTAGCGCTAAAAAGGAAACTATTAAATCTGTTATTTTAGAAGAAAAAGATAAATTTGTAAAGACTTTAACTCATGGAGAAAGAGAATTTGCAAAAGAACTTAATAAAATTAAAAATTCGGGTAAAGATATTTTAGAGGGAAAAGTAGTCTTTAAATTATATGATACATATGGATTTCCACCAGAAGTTACAAAGGATCTTGCAGTTGAGAATGGTATAAAAATTGATTTAGATGAATTTAAGAAATTGTATAAAGAACATCAAGAGAAATCAAGACAAGGTTCTAGTCAAAAATTTAAAGGAGGACTAGCTTCAACAGGAGAAATGGAGACTAAATATCACACAGCAACTCATCTTTTAAATGCTGCTTTAAAGCAGGTTTTAGGAAGCCATGTTCATCAAAGAGGAAGCAATATAACAGATGAAAGAATGAGATTCGACTTTTCACATGATAGCAAAATGACTGATGAGGAAAAAAATAAAACTGAGGAATTAGTAAATAAATGGATTAAAGAGGGGATAAAAGTTGAACATTTAGAAATGAGAAAAGAAGAAGCTGTCAATATGGGAGCAGAAGCTATGTTTATTGAAAAATATGGAGACATTGTTTCTGTTTATAAAATAGGAGATATTTCTTTAGAGATATGCGGAGGACCTCATGTTGAAAATACTAATGAACTAGGACATTTTAAGATTAAAAAAGAAGAATCAAGTTCATCTGGAGTTCGTAGAATAAAAGCAATTTTACAATGATATATATTAAAAAGGAAAGGGAGTAATTATAATGGAAAATGATTGTTTATTTTGTAAAATAATAAAGGGAGAAATCCCATCATCAAAAGTTTATGAAGATGATGATGTTTTGGCTTTCAGAGATATAAATCCAGCAGCGCCAATTCATATACTTCTTATACCTAAAAAGCACATAGCATCACTTGCTGAAGTAAAGAAAGAAGATGGAGAATTGATTGCAAAAATGCATCAAGTGGTAAACAAAATAGCAGATCAAGAAGGATTTAAGAAAAGTGGATATAGATTAATTGTAAATTGTGGAAAAGATTCGGGTCAGGAAGTAATGCATTTACATTTTCATATATTAGCAGGAGTTAAAATGGGGGACAAGATTGTATAGTTTGTCTGATTCTCCCAAGTGTAAGGGCATATATTTTGAGGCATAGGAGTGGTATTGATGAAAATAAATTTTGCCATATATTTAGTAGTTATTAATGTAGTAGGATTTCTTATAATGGGAATAGATAAATTAAAGGCCAAAAAAGGTATGTGGAGAATTCCAGAAAATACGTTATTTTTGTTTGCATTTTTAGGTGGAGGAATCGGTACAATTGCAGGAATGTATACTTTTAGACATAAAACAAAGAAAATGAAATTTGTAATTGGAATGCCTTCTATAGTTATTTTAGAAATTTTATTTTTTATTTATTTTAAGTTTATGATTTGAGTATATAATTGAATATTACAAATAAACTTTTACATATAGTTTTTATTTTAGAGGAGTTTATATTGATGTTTTCAGGTATGAGGTAATTTCTTCAAGAGGGATTTAACGGAATATCTAAAAATATTAATATGGACTCTTTTTAAGATAGATAGAATACTTTGAATTAATGTAGAATAACTTTAGAAATATTCTCTCCATTTTTAGGTACAAGTATTAAAGAAATTGACAATAAAATGTCAATTATTTAATTACTATATTTTTTATTTCACTTATAGAGTATTAAATTTATATAGAAATTTTTTATATAAAATCTTTTTTTAAAAGTATACATAAAAATAATAGACTATAATATTTCAGAATGTTAACATTTTATCCACAACTAATATGTGAATAACTGTGGATAAAATATGCGCATTTAAAGTTATTCACAAAGTTATCCACAGTTTCCACAGATAGAACATATTTTTTTTGAACATAATTCATTAGACATAATGTAAAAAACAAATGATATATTTTTATGGAAAATATTGTAAAAATATGTAATTATATAATTATAAAAAGTTCGAATTTTATCAATTGAAAGTATCTTTTAGATATATTTGTAAAAGTAACGAATATAATGAAATTAAATATAATATATTAATACCATTGGAATAGGGGGATAATATATGTTAAAAAATATTGTTAACATGATAAGAATCAAGTTTTACAGAAATATGGAATCATATGATATTAATTTAAAGGAGCTCAAAAATATGCAGAAAGCAGGTGCTGAGATAATAGATGTTAGGTCTAGAGCAGAATTTAATGAAGGCCATTTAGATGGAGCCATTAACATCCCAGAATATGAATTAAAGTCGAGCTTTAAAAAATTAAATATAGATAGAGATAAGGTTATTGTGGTATATTGCATAAGTGGATATAGAAGTAAAAGAGCATATATGAAATTAAAGAAAATGGGATATAATAATGTGTACAATCTGTATGGAGGATTAGATGAATATTAAAAA
>CANQFW010000077.1 GCA_947599995.1 uncultured Clostridia bacterium | reverse complement strand
AACCTGATTGGCTTTTAATATATAAAATAGATAAAGGTGAATTAGTATTAACAGCATATAGAACAGGTTCACATTCAAACTATGAGCTAGGTTTATAAAATTTGAAAAATAGACTTATTTGTTGTATAATATTAGTATAACCCTGTTGATTTTATATCTGATAATTAGCAGATTTATTCAACAAAACCCAAGAACTTATTGAAAATAAACTTCAGGAGGTTTAATTATTATGTTAGATATAATTTATACAATTTTAGGGTTATTCACAGTTACTTTGGTTTATGCTTACTTAATCTTTATTTGGTTGTTGTCAGGAAAGAAAGAGTATGGCAGCTTGAAAAACATCAAAATTCGGATTGTTTTTTCTTCAGCTTTGTGCTTTCTTTTCATCTTGCAGACTATTTTTGCTATAGTTTTAGATGGGTCTGCATATAGTATTGGAGGCTACATCTTTTGTGCTTTAAGTTTTGCTTTAAATATTGCTTTAGATTTTTCTAGCTTGAAGATGGCAAAAGATATAACTCCTGATGAAGAACGGGACAAAGAAGAAAGAGATCAAGCTGAAGACAGCGAAAAAAAGTAATAATTATGGATATGCAACAGGGAAAATAAATAAGTTGGGTTTTAGGGAAAGATGAGCAGTTTTGTTCATCTTTTTTCTTTTTAAAAAAGAGAATAGTCAAGCTACTCTCTTATGTATTGATTGACAATACCTTCTAATGATGATATTTTGAAAGATTGGTTAGATTTTAGAGAGGAAGAAATTGGTGCTTTAATCTGTGCAGAAGATAAATAGTATCTGATCCAATTACAATTCTATTTCCTTGAGTTTTTTCATATACGTTTTTGGCTTTCATATAAGATAATCTTATAACTTGTTCTTGTAAAGTTAAACCATCTTCTAGCTTTTCATCTACATCACTTGCTATTACATCAAATTTTGACACTATTAAACTTAATAGTTCTTTTCTTCTTGGTGATTTTGATGCTAATATAATCTTCATTTTAAATTCCATTCCTTTCTCGCTTCGCTCGCAAGGCACACATAGAAATGAAAGCTTTTTAATTTCTTTCAAATTAAAATACCTTCTTTCATTTGTTACTTTTTACATTCTATATTATTTTCTTTCATATTACAATATTTTTATAATTTTGCACAAAAAATCTGAGATTGAATACTTTTCAGATATTTTATTACTACTCATTTTATTTCTCCCTAATCCTATTTGTTAATTTTTATTGTCAAATTATTATATCCATATTTATTTAATAAACCTAATAAAGCTTGTCCATCAATTAATGTTATAGGTTTATCTTGTGCGAAGTCATATGCTTCTTTTCCATAAAAACTCGTTGTCACTAAAATTCCTTTAGTAGCACCTTCATGAATCATTGTTCCATATAAATCTCTTACAGCAGATACAGGAACTACATTATTATACCTTTTTGCCTGGATAACAAATTTTCCGCCTCGAATAGGATCATCATCAAATGCTATGGCATCTACTCCACCATCGTGACTAGCTTGAGTAACCTTAACTTCTCCTCCATTTACATTAAACATTTTATCGAATAGTTCTCTTACAAAATATTCAAAATCTTCCCATGGCATAGTCGCTAAATTAAATCCATCTAAGGTAATATTTGATGCTTCTCTACTTTCAATAAATCTAGAATCTTCCCTATTTATATTCATATATGGCGTAACAGGTGTTAAAGATAAAATACTAGGGGCAAAAATACCTTTTAATCCTTTTATACATTGTTTATAATCTATATTTTCTAAATTAATATTAGAAAATTTTTCTTTACTTGTTTCTACAGTTATTATACAACTATTTGCATCTTGACCTGTGCTTTTATCTATATACTTTATCCAACCATTATATACTATGTTATCTAAATTGTCTAAATCATCTGATTCAAAGATTTCTTTAATAGTCTTTAAACAGCACATATATATTACATCATTATAAAATTTTTCGAATTTTTTATCCGTTAAAATAATTTCATCTATTTCATTCCTTGCACTTACATACTTATGTTGTATTATTTTAGGAACAATTTCAGCATTAGGTAAATAGTATGAAATTATTAAATTCTTTGTCTCTGGAATATATTGTAGTTCATAATGCTTTATAAATTCTTTTGGAAATTCACTTTTTTCAAGCACATATTCAAAATATTTTTCTATTTGTTCTAGATTATGATTTATAAATTTTTCTTTATCTTCTTTCACTAAATTATTTTTCTTGTTTTGTTCTTCTATAAATAACTGCTTATATTTTTCATAAGCTTCTTTCTCTTTATTTAAATTTTCTTTATATTTTTCATATCTATCATTATATGTTTTTTTAGCCTCTTCTTCTTTATTTAATCTTAATACCTTCTTTCTTTTAAATAAAAACTCCCATAAGCTTTGTTTAGGAACTTGCAATTCTTCTTTCACTTGATTTAAAGTAGGTATTAATAATTTACTTGAGAAATCATTAAATGTAGAATAATCAATTAAACTATTATAGTACTCCGTACTAGTATGTATAGATATATTTTGCAAAATATTCCTATATTCTGCCATTTTATTTTCATCAATCTTAGTTAATTTCTCTGCTTTTAATTTCATTTGTTCCTTATCTTGTTTAATCAATTCTCTTTGGACTCTTTCATCCCATATTCTTTTTTGATTTTCTACTTTTCTATCTAATTCATATCTTGTAGGAGCACTTATTTCTTTACTTAATCCCAAAAAATCATTAGATAAAACCACTCTATAGTAATTCTTATTTGGCATATTTTCCTCCTTTTATTACTTATAACAGGTGTTTCTATATTATCATAATCAGCCACTTCAATTAAATGTGGCTGTATACGATAATCTATATTATTCATAATTTTCCTCTATTTCAATACATTTTTATTATACCATTAAATTTAAAATTTTACTACATATTATTGATAATTTTTTGCTCAAAATTACTTAGTTTTCTCAATCCACTTATAAACTTCATTTTCGGTAAGTTCTCCATGCTTTAATTTAGTTATTTTTTCTTTTATATAAAGTATATAAAGATATATAAGTGTTCTTTAGACGCACGATAGTGCAAATAAACGAACGTTACAAATTCTACAAAGCATTGCTTTTAGAATTTGTAACGTTCGCATATTTTTCCTCTACATCAGGTCTATCGTTTTTAACGATGACTTTCCTAGAGTGTAAATATAATTGAAAACATTATTTATTATTTTATTCTCCATAAAATGCTTTCAAATATATCTCTTTAAGTTCACTAATTAGTGGATATCTTGGATTTGCTCCTGTACATTGATCATCAAATGCATCTTCTGACATTTTGTCTATGCTTGCTAAGAAGTCTTCTTCTGAAACTCCGTAATCTTTTATAGTTTTCTTAATTCCTATTTTTTCTTTTAATTCATCAATTTTGTTTATTAAATTTTCTAAGCTTTCTTCGTCATTTTTTCCTTTTATTCCCAATGATTCTGCAATTTCAGCATATCTTCTTAAAGTTTTTGGATGATCATATTGTGGGAATGTTCCCATCTTAGTTGGCACATCTACACTATTGAATCTTAATACTTCATCAATTACTAATGCATTTGCAATACCATGAGGAATGTGGTGATATGCTCCAAGTTTATGCGCTAAAGAGTGTGAAATTCCAAGAAATGCATTTGCAAAAGCCATACCAGCCATTGTTGCTGCATTTGCCATTTTTTCTCTAGCTTCAGGATCATTTGCTCCATTTTCATACGCTCTTGGCAAATATTCAAAAATTATTTTTAGAGCCTGTATTGCTAATCCATCTGTGTATTCTGTTGCCATCATTGAGGCATATGCTTCTAATGCGTGAGTAACTGCGTCAATTCCAGATGCAGATGTTAATCCTTTAGGTGCATTCATCATCATATTACAGTCTACTATTGCCATTTTTGGTAATAATTCATAGTCAGCTAGTGGATATTTTATACCTGTTTTTTCGTTTGTTATAACGGCAAAAGGTGTGACTTCGGAACCTGTTCCTGCTGATGTTGGGACAGCAATAAAGTAAGCCTTTTCACCCATTTTAGGGAAAGTATAAACTCTTTTTCTTATATCCATGAATCTCATTGCCATATCCATAAAATCTACTTCTGGGTGTTCATACATAACCCACATGATTTTTCCAGCGTCCATTGCTGATCCACCACCCACAGCAATTATACAATCTGGCTTAAATGCTTTAATTATATTTGCTCCTTCTATTGCGCAAGCCAAAGTTGGGTCTGGTGCTACATTTGAAAATGTTGCGTGGGCAATTCCAAGTTCATCTAATTTATCTGTTATTGGTTTTGTGTAACCATTTTCGTAAAGAAAATTATCTGTTACTATAAATACTCTTTTTTTATCTAATACATATTTTAATTCTTCTAAGGCCACAGGCAAGCAACCTCTTTTTACATAAACCTTCTCAGGTGCTCTAAACCAAAGCATATTTTCTCTCCTCTCAGCAACAGTTTTAATATTTAATAAATGCTTTATTCCTACATTTTCTGAAACAGAGTTACCTCCCCATGAACCACATCCAAGTGTTAATGATGGCGTTAGTTTAAAGTTATATAAGTCTCCAATTCCACCTTGAGATGATGGTGTATTTATTAAAACTCTACATGTTTTCATATTTGAATAAAATTTTTCTATTTTATCTATTTCTTTCTCAGCATTTACATATAGTGATGATGTGTGTCCAATTCCTCCATCGTCTATTAACTTTGAAGCTTTTGAAATGGCGTCCTCAAAGTTTTTTGCTTTATACATTGCTAATACAGGAGATAATTTTTCATGTGCAAATTCTTCTGAAATCTCTACAGATTCAACCTCTCCTATTAGTATTTTTGTTGTTTTAGGTACTTTAACATCTGCTAATTCTGCTATAGTATGAGCTTTCTGTCCAACTATTTTAGAATTTAAAGCTCCATTTATAATTATAGTTTTTCTTACTTTTTCTGTTTCTTCTGGATTTAGAAAATAACATCCTCTCTTCTCAAATTCTTTTTTTACCTCATCATAAATGTTATCTAATACAATAACAGATTGTTCAGATGCGCAAATCATACCATTATCAAATGTTTTTGAGTGAATTATTGAATTTACTGCTAAAATTATATCAGCTGTGTCATCAATAACTGCTGGCGTGTTTCCAGCTCCAACTCCTAATGCTGGCTTTCCGCTTGAATAAGCACTCTTTACCATTCCAGGTCCGCCTGTTGCTAAAATTGTGTCTGCAGATTGCATTAAAGTGTTTGTAAGTTCTAAAGATGGAACATCTATCCACGAAATTATTCCTTCCGGTGCTCCTGCCTTGACAGCGGCTTCAAGCACTACTTTTGCTGCTTCTATTGTAGAATTTTTAGCTCTAGGATGTGGACTAATTATTATACCATTTCTTGTTTTTAAGCATATTAATGTTTTAAATATAGCTGTCGATGTTGGATTTGTTGTTGGAATTACAGCGGCAATTAGGCCTATTGGTTCTGCTATTTTTCTAATCCCATATGATTTATCTTCTTCTATTACTCCACATGTTTTTTCATTTCTGTATTTATTGTAAATGTATTCTGATGCGAAGTGATTTTTTATTACTTTATCTTCTACTATTCCCATTCCTGTTTCTTCTACTGCCATTTTAGCAAGTGGAATTCTTGCTTGGTTTGCAGCTGTGGCTGCTGCTAAAAATATTTTATCTACTTGTTCTTGGCTAAATTTGGCAAATTCTTCTTGCGCCTTTTTTACTTTTGTAATTGTTGTTTTTAATGATTCTACGCTGTCTACGATTTCATATTTTTTGCTCATAGT
>CANQFW010000076.1 GCA_947599995.1 uncultured Clostridia bacterium | reverse complement strand
GTGCACCAGGAGGAATTCGAATCCCCGACCTCTCGGTTCGTAGCCGAGTGCTCTATCCAGCTAAGCTACTGGTGCATTTCTTTAAATACTTATACATTATACTTTGATTTTTAATTTTTTGCAAGTGAATTTTAAGAATTTAATTATTTTTTTATATGAAATACTCTCCATATGCTTTTAAAAAGAAATTTATATGTAAACACATTCTAACATTCCTGAATTACCAGTATTCTCAGGAAAAGATATCAGATTTTACGTTATTGTAATAAAAATGTAAAATAAAAGACAAAATGTGTGAAACATAGATGTGAGTAAGTAAAAAAGAGAAATTACTCGAAACAAGTTAGAATTAATCTATTGACAAAAAAAAAAGAAATGATATGCTTAAAATAGGTACAAAATATTTTTAGAAAGGAGTTAGTATAAATGAAAAGAAAAATCATAGTAATTAATTTAATAATGTTAGTATCTGTTTTTATGCTTGCAATAAAAGTTAATGCAGCAGATACAACTTTTAAATTACAAATAAAGGAAAGCAAGAATGAAATAAATTATGGAGATGAAGTTTTGTTTACTATAAGTATAGCAGATTTACAGAAAGGAGAAGCAGTTGGAACAAATGCTATAACAGCTAAAATAGATTATCCATCTAATATTTTACAATATGAAGATTATACAACAAATAATAAATGGACAATGACAAGCTTTAATGAAAATAATATGACATTTGCTATGACTAATAGCCAATACATAGCTGAAAATCAAGATATTGTAACTTTTAAATTTAAAGCAAAAACAGATATTAATGATACAAATGCAACAGTTTCTTTAAAAAATATATCTGCAGGTTTCAGAATGTCAGAAGAAGATGTTACCAAAACTAGCACGATTAAAGCAGAAGATGTAAGTAAAACTATACATCTATTGCAAAAACAGAACGAAAATACCACACCAGATCAAAACACTGTTGCAGACGAAAATACAGTAATAGATCAAAACACTGTTGCAGACGAAAATACAGTAGCAGATGAAAACACGATAGCAGACGAAAATTCTACTACAAATGAAACTGATAATAATAGTTTTATAGGAAATGTAAGTAATAATACACAAAATAATACTACAATAACAAAAGCAGATACAAATTCTGATACCAGTGCTGCTACCAAAATTTTACCATCAACAGGTATAAAAAATATAATATTAATTATTGCTTTCATCCTATCTATAGTAGTGGTAATAAACGTTATTGCATATTATAAATATAAAAAATTAATGCATTAAATGAAATATTAAAAAATCGAAAGTCATAAATCCTTATGGGATCTATGACTTTCTCTTAGCTTCTTCTTGTTTTTCTTCCTCTAAATTTTCCAAAGCAGTTCTAACAGCCTCTATAACAAATGCCGTAAAAGTACAATCTTTACCTTCTATAGCCTTTTCTACTTGCTGTATTATATTATTTGGAAACCTAATACATTTATTTGTGGTTGGTGGTATACTTGGAATTTTAAACTTCTTCATATTAAAAATACTCCTTTTTATATAGTTTTAGTAATTTTATTATAAAAATTGACATTATTCTGCATAACAAATGACTTGCAATACAAAAATATATATGATATAATAAGAATGTATATAAAAATATACAAATAAAATATAAAGGAGAATATTATGATATCAGATTTAATAATATATATGCTACAAAATTTGTCCATAAATGAACAGATTATAATAAATTTATTAATAATTTTTATGTGTTACTGTTTAATTATAATAAATAAAATATCCGAGAATAACTTTGAAAAATAATTAAACATAAAGAATAAGGGCTAAGTGATATCAAAACACGTGTTACTAAAAAAACATTAAAATAGGTAATATTTTTATCTTTTTTAATTTTTTATTTGACTATAAGTATATAGCATAAATTTTTAACATATATATGTATTAAACATTTAGTTTTAAAAAAATGGTTCTCAAATAAATTGAAACGAAAGGAATAATTAGAAGTATATCATGAGCTTTATCGTAATTGAAGGGGATAATGGTACTGGTAAAGATACCTTAGCATTAAAATTGCAAGATAAATTAGGGTACCGAATTATAACTAACGAATCTAACATAAAGGAATTAAATAAGAAAGCAAAAAGTTATGATGGAAAAGAAAGAGTAGAAAAGTTTTTAGACTATGGAAAGACTTGTAGTAATATAATCCAAAACACTAATGAAAATGTTATATTAGTAAGATATTGGTTAAGTACATTGGCAGCAGCGTATGCAGATAATATATATACTTACAAGCAAATTTCTGAATTAGAGAATAATATATGTTCCAAATTTTGTAAACCTTATATTGTGATTTGTCTATGGTGTGACTTTGAAACAAGAGTAAGACGAATTGTAGCAAGAAAAAATTCGGATTTTGATGATATTACAAAAGAAAGGAGTGAAAAGTATAAATGGTTCTTGAATCAATATCAAGCAAAGACAGATATCACATGGGTAAACATAGACACAACCAATAAAAATCAAGAAGAAGTTTTCGAGGAAGCTTTTAGATATATAAAGTGCAGCAATAATTAATATTATATAAAGTATAAAGGAGGAAATCTTATGGAGATTGAAAGAAAATTCGCAGTAGTAAAAATGCCAAAAAATTTGGAAAATTATAAAAAAGAAAAAATTGAACAAGGTTACTTATGTATAAAACCTACAGTAAGAATACGAAAGAGTAATGATGAATATACACTCAATTATAAATGGAAACAAAAGGGACTTGAGGAAAAAGTTGCAATTGAAAACATAGAATATACTATGCCTTTAACAAAGGAAAATTATCAAATATTATTAAATAAAATAGAAAACAATTTGATAAAAAAAGATAGATATAAAATTCCTATAAATGATGGATTAATAGTTGAACTGGATGTATTTCACGGTAATCTCGAAGGATTAGTATTTGCAGAAGTTGAATTTCCAGATTTAGAATCTGCCGAAAATTTTAATAAACCAGAATGGTTAGGAAAAGATATATGCTTTGATAAAAGGTTTGATAATACATTGTTATCTAAGGTTGAAAAGTATTCTGATGAATATGATCCGAATAAATAATATAGAATAGGAGGTTCTCAATATATGGAAAAAACCATTAAAGATTTTATTGAGAGAAAACATGAAAGGAAAAATAGTGCAAATGCGAAATTAAAACTTCTTATATATGGAGTTCAAGATAACCCAGAAATTTTTAAGAATTTTCAAGATTTTTTTAAGGAAGAACATTATGCATATGATAATGGGAATTGGAATGTTGATAAAAATAGATTAACACCGTCTGAAATATTATTACCTGGAGGAATTGTTTCTAAGTTACATATCAGACCTGATTCTCCATTAACTTTATGTATAGACGATAACAAATTATATGTAAAAAATGACGGAGAGTATCTGACTGAATTCACCTTTATTCCAAGACCTAATTTTTGGGATTATACAACAAGCAAAGGGACGCCAACAAAAAAATTAGCACAATTGTATGGATTAAACTGTATGAATATTAATATATTTTCAGGATGTGAGTTTCATGATGTTGGTAAGCCATGCAGATTTTGTTCTGTTAAAAGTGCGGTAAGAAGAGATGATCCTGTTGAAATAATAAAAACTCCTAATGAATTAGCAGAGGTCTGTGAGCTTGCTACAAAGTATGATGATTTTAATTACATAATAATAACAGGCGGTTCTCATTTAAATACAGATGAAGAGTTTGAAAAGCATATTGAAATAATAAAAGCCGTAAAAGATAAATTGCCTTGGAATGGTAAGATAAAGGGAAATGTAGCTATGATGCCGCCAAGGACAAGATCTAAGTTAAAGGAATTATATGATAACGGTGTCGAAAATCCGAGTTTTAATATGGAGGTTTGGCCAAAGAGTAATTTCGAAAAAATATGTCCTGGTAAAGAAAAATATGTAGGATTTGATTATGTAGTTGAATCTTTATTATATTTAAAAGATATATATGGACCAGGAAAAGTATGGAGTAATTTCGTTGCTGGAATTGTACCTATTGAGGACATGAAAGAAGGATTTAAATTTATGGCAGAACATGGCATTGTACCTGGAGCGAATATTTACCATGCTGAAGTTGGTTCATGTATAGGAAAATCTCTAGGAAGAATAGATGAAGATTATGTATTAGAATTATATAGATATGCTTCTGAATTGTATCATAAGTATGATTACAAACCATTTTTTGATGCTGGTGTTTTGAGAAATAGCTTAGCAAATGAAGTTTATGAAGGATTATTATAATGATTAAAAATAAGATTTTATATTGGCCAGGCCGAGGGCAAAGTTTACATATTTTAGAAGATTTTAGAAAGACTTTAGAGGCAAATTGTTTTGAGATAGAATATATAAATGTTAATTATGATGAAGGAAGTTTGACTCCATGGATTTGGAAACAAATAGCTAAAAATGATTCTGACTGGTGGATTGGGATTAGCTTAGGAGCATCCCTTCTTTATTATAGTATGAAATTTGCAGGGAAATATAAACCTAGTCGAATTACTTTAATTAACCCTTTTTCTTCAAGAGAAGTATTATCCCGAGAGAGAAATTTTGATTTAAAAAGCCAATGGAACTTTGCCCCAATAGATTATGTTGGGGAAATAAATAATTTAGATATGGTTTTGTCAATTAATGATACGAAAATTCCAATGTATCATGGTGTAAAACTTTTACATAATACAATATGCGAAAATAAGCAAATTATTTTTATTAATGAAAATCACACTATAGATAGTGGAAATGCCCAAAAAGAATTAGCAAAAGTATTGTTGGATAATACTATATTGGATAGAGGTGGAGAATATGAAAGGTATCACTATTGCAACATTTATAAGCAAAAATGAAAATGAAAATAAAGAATTTTATAAGCTTGTTGAATATTTAAATAAATATATTCATACACAAGTAATTATTTTTAGCAATAAAGAAATTTCAAATAAAAATGTTAAAGTTCTTGTAACTCCACAAATGACAAAATACAAAAGAATACAATTACTATTAAATGAAGCAAAATATGATGATATCTTATGTTTAGATAATGATATAATGCCTAATGAGACATATATATTAAAATTTGTTAAAACATGTTTAAATAGTGAATATAGTATTGCATGGGGAAAAGTAAAAGCTGAAAAAATAAAGGGATTTATACCAAAATTGATAGACATTGATAAAAATTTATCCCATGACTATATTAGGCCAACTTTATGGCGTTTAAATATTGGAATTAGCTTGCCTGGTCAAATATTCATGATTAATAAGACTTATTTAAAAAACAAATTACCCAATGTTGATACGGTTTATGATGATTTGATGATAGGTGCTATAGTTCGCGAAAACAAATACCCTGTGTATTTTACTAAAGAGATACTTGGATATGAAAAGCCAAAGAAAAGTATTAAAGAATTACTAAAACAAAGAATTAGATGGGCTAAGGGACTAGCTGAGACGATAATGCATAACAAGAAGAGTAAAGTTTTGCCATATATTCTATTGCATGGATTTTCATTTAATCTATTATGGATACCGATTTATATGATTATATTTGGATTATTCAATATTAATTTTATTTTCGGATTAATTGTTACTATGTCTATTTCAGTCTTTTTAGCTGAAAAGGAACTTAAAAAAATTATATGGGCAATAATGTATATGTTAATTTTCCCATTTGTATATATCGTATGGGGAATTGCACTAATTTTTAACTTAGTAAAAGTTCAAATTCAAAGCAAAAGAAAAGTAATTTATGGAATCAATTAAAAACTATATATTTACCTATTATTGAAGCTTTTAATTAATTTCTCGATGCACCTTTGTACGGCCTTTTTCAATTTACTTTAAATTGATATGTTCACGAATTATTTATTACATTTTAAATTGCGTTTTTTAGTATAAACTATAACATTTGG
>CANQFW010000075.1 GCA_947599995.1 uncultured Clostridia bacterium | reverse complement strand
GGAGGAAAATTAAATGGAAGCAAAAAATAGTTTAGTAAAATCACAAAAACAAACATTTAGTGCATTTTTAGGCACAGATGCTATGAAAAAGAAAATCAATGAAATGGTAGGTGGAGAAAAAGGTCAACAATTTATAACTGCAATTATATCAGCAGTATCAACAAATCCACAATTAGCA
Organism: uncultured Clostridia bacterium; assembly: GCA_947599995.1. Lineage (GTDB taxonomy): Bacteria > Bacillota > Clostridia > TANB77 > CAG-508 > CAG-269. The sequence continues at coordinate 5,922 of CANQFW010000075.1, read as the reverse complement.
GAATGTGATAATTCAACAATTCTTTCTGCAGCATTAGTAGGACAGGCTCTTAATTTGAGCCCTAGTCCACAATTAGGACAATATTATATGGTCCCTTTCAATGATAGCAAAAGAGGATGTAAAGTTGCACAATTCCAGATAGGTTATAAGGGTTATATTCAACTTGCTATTAGAAGCGGTTATTATAAGAAATTAAATGTACTTGCAATAAAAGAGGGAGAACTAATTAAATATGATGCACTTAATGAAGATATTGAAGTTAAATTGATAGAAGATGAAGAAGAAAGAGAAAAAGCACAGACAATTGGATATTATGCTATGTTTGAATATCTAAATGGTTTTAGAAAAACATTATATTGGACAAAGAAACACATGGAAGCACATGCTGAAAAATATTCAATGGGTTATAAAGCACATAAAGGATACACCTTTTGGGAAAAAGATTTTGATGGTATGGCATACAAAACAATGTTAAGACAACTTATTTCAAAATGGGGTATTATGAGTGTTGATATGCAAAAAGCTATGGAAAGTGATATGGCAGAAATAAAAGAAGATGGAACTTATGAATATGTTGACAATGACTACGAGATAACAGAACCTATTCAAGAAGAACCACAACAATCACAAGAAGTTGTAAATGATACAAAAGAACAAAGCAAATCCACAGATGAAGAGGATCCATTTTTACAAAAATAAATTAGTGAGAAAGGAAGAAAGTTATGTACACAGAGGGGTTTATCAATTTACATAGAAAAATTCTCGAATGGGAATGGTATGATGATATAAATGTGTTTAGAGTTTTTACTCATTTGTTATTAACTGTTAATTGGACTCCAGCGAAATGGCATGGTATAGAAATTCTTCCTGGACAAAGAATAACATCACGAGAAATATTAGCAACGGAGACAGGACTTTCAGAACAAAATGTAAGAACTGCATTAAAAAAATTACAAAAAACTCGGAGAAATAACCATAAAAACAACCAACAAATATTCTCTTGTAAGTATTGTAAATTATGGATTTTATCAATCAAAAAAAGAAAAAGTAACCAGCAAAACAACCAACAATCAACCATCAATTAACCAACAACTAACCAGCGACCAACCACAATATAATAAAGATAATAATAACAATAAAAATAATAAAGATAATAATAAATTAAATAAAATAAAATTAAATAATTTATATTTATTTATGAATCATAAAAGAAAAACTTTCGAGGGGCTTAATAATACAGATAGATTGTCAATAGAAACAACATTGAAAAAGTTAAATCTATATATGGGAGATAGCGATGATACATATTTACCAGAACAAATGAAATTTGAATTACAATTAAAATATTATGCCATAACACAAATACATTTGAGTCCATATAAAATATATCTATTGGATTTAAAAGAAAAAATGTTTACAAGAATATTTTTAGCTGCTAAAAAGTATTGTCCAATTGAAGATGAAAGCAGATTAGAAGATTTTATGAATTACTTTATTGTTAGCTTTAGAAATGAGATAGAGAAAAAATGATAAATAAAAAGAAATATCCTAATGAATGGTGTTTAGGTTGTCAAAAGTTAGAAGATTATAATTTTACTGGAGTTAATTCTTGTGAATATGCTGATATTGGGAAGAAAAAACATCTTCCCGATGTCGGCAAAACGATAACAGAATATAATCAATTAAAAATATAACACTCCAAAATCAATTTTAAGACATTTTATTTTTTTAAATATATAATTTATCAATATGATATAAAAAATTAAAATAAGGCAAAAAATTTTATCAAATTCGGTACAAAAAAATGACATTATCAGTATAAAATTTTAAAACAAAACTGACTGATAAGAAAGGGGAAAAAATGAGAATAAATTTTATTATTCAAGGTAAGGTACAAGCGAAACAAAGACCAAGATTTAATGGTAAATTTGCATATACACCAGAAAAAACTGTTGCTTATGAAAATTGGGTAAAAACTTGTTATTTAGAAAAATACAGAGGGCAAAAACCATTAGAAAAACCTCTAAAAGTAAAAATTATTGCTTATTATGAAATACCAAAAAGCACAAGTAAAAAGAAACAAAAGCAAATGCTAGATTGTGAAATTTTTCCTACAGTAAAACCAGATACAGATAATATTGCAAAGAGTATATTGGATTCATTAAATAAAATAGCATATTTAGATGATAAGCAAGTTGTTAAATTAGAGGTGGAAAAATATTATTCACAAGTGCCTAGTGTAGCAGTTGTGATTGAAGAAATGGAGATAATCAATAATGGAACAATTAACAATATTTGATGTTATAAAAAACAAACAAATAGAGGATATTGGCATTTTATCAGAACTAGAAGAAGTAAAAAAACAATATTTAATAGATAATCACTATAAAAAAATAACATTTGGAAGAACACTAACATTGAGTGAAATAGCACGAAGCTTAATGAAATTCAATAGATTTCCAGAGTATATAAGCAAAGTATATGAAATATTAGAAAAGCACTATGATGTAATAGATTCAAAAATAGGTGGTTTTGATGTTATAGGAATAGAAAAACAAGATAATTGTATTATAATATATCAACCACGAATGCAATATTCAATTTGGTGTATATCAATGTTAGATAGTGAATTTTATAAATATGCAAAATAAGGAGGGTAATTCTATGAGATATAAAAAACCAGAGAATTATATTGAAAATGAAGGAGATGTATTAGCTAGTAAGGCATATCACATAATGTTTCCAGAAGGTAGAGAAAGTATATGTAATGATGGAATAAAACCAATAGAGAATAAACAATGGGAAATCTTTTGGATACATAAAGAAACAGAAAAAGCATATTATGGTACTCCAGCAGAAGGATTAGGACTAATGGATTGTATGATTCTAAAAGAAGATACAAGAGAATTTTTGAAAGAAGAGATAGAAGCTTTAGAACAGAAATATTATTCAATGGGAAAATTGACACAAAAAATAAAAATTGAGCCTATAAAATCTAAATGGAAAAAGGAGGAAAAATAAAATGAGTAGTTATACAAAAATATCAATAGCAATATCAATTGAGGTTGTTATTTTAGCTATTGTAAATATAATCATAAAGATTTTTATAAATCCAGAATTTGATGTTTTTTATATTTTAATCGCACAATTTAGCTTACTAATAATTCAAGTTGTAGATTTAATAATACAAACACATGAATATAAAAATAACAAAATTAGGAGGTAAAAAATATGAAATGTACTGATGAAGAGTGGAAACACTGTAGAGTAGAGAAAATGGGGTGTTCTGGTTGTTATTATGATGAGTATAAATTATGTTATGTTGATGGTAATAAAGCATGGTTTACAAATAATTTTGAAAAACAATGGGGAGATGACTGGGATGATGTACCATACGAACATAATGCAGGAGAACCTTATGAAAATTGGAGCGAATTATTAGAAGATAATGAAGATATATTCAAAAGAAAGTGGAAACATCACGAAATAAAACATAAGGTATTATATTTTGAAACAAATGACTGGAGTGAAAGATTACCTTGTGATAATTTTTCAAATAGTCCATATTCAGTAGAGGCAATAAACAAACAAGCAGTTGCTTGGATACATACAGATAAGTTTAACATTTTAGCTGGGACAACTTATGAAGATTTTATTGACATTATAGAAAAGCATGGAGGAACAATATATTTACCAAAGGAGAATAAGTAATATGGAAGATAAAAACCAAGAAAATAGTATTGAAAATAATATTGAAGAATTAAAGCACTTAAATAGAGTAGGAAATGTATTAGGAACAACTAAACACATAGCAATAGATGGTGTTCTTGAATATGTAGAAAAATTAGAGCAAAAGTTAATGTATGCTTTGAGTCCAACAAATCATGAATTATCATTTAATACAAAAAATCATTTTAGAGATATTATAAGGCAAAATATTGATGAAGATACTTATACAATAAAGGCAGAAATGAAAAAATATTGGAAAGGTTTGTATAAATGAAAAAAAGTCTGTTAGAGAAATATTGTAAGAAAAAACATTTCCCTTATGATGAAAAGATAGGAAACACTTTAGGTTTTCTACTCTATCAATTAAATTATAACTGTTGTAAGTTAAAAAATGAAATAGTAAGGAGGAAAAAATAAATGGGAACAATTATAGCGGTATTTTTAATAAGTTTTATTTTAGGATTTGGAGTTGAATATTATGGATTCAAAGATGACATAAAAAAAGCCAAAGATTTAGAAGAATTAAAAATTAAATATGATGTAAAAGATGATGAATCAGAAAGGAAAAATAAAAATGGCTAAAAATGTTTGTTTAGATTGTGGATATTTTCTTAATTGCAAATATGCAAGTGAGCATATTACATATTGTGAAAAAAGAATAAAAGCAGATAGAACAATAACCAAAATTAAGGATAAGAAAGGAGAATGAATATGGGTAGTTTTGAAAGAAAATTACAAAGACAAGCATTGATGAAAGAGCATAAAAAAGCACACAACAAAGCAAAATTCAATAAAATTTGGGAGCAATTCCAAAAAAATCAAAAAGAGAAAGGAGGTAAAAATAATGAGTAATAAGAAAAAGAAAAATAATCGTTATAAAAGTTTAATGAAATTTTGCGATGATGGAAAATTTTTTACTCCAGAACCTTATGATGATGTTTTTAGAAAATCAATTGAAGATGTTATTTTACAAAATCAATTAAATGGACAAAAAGAGGCATTGATTTATGCTATTGATTGCAATAATAAACAAAATGCACAATACGAAAAAGAAATTAGAAAAATAAATGAGCAACTAATGAGTTTAGAAAAAAATAAAATAAAAATGGAGGAGAAATAATAATGAAAAAAGTTTTGATAATTTTAGGAATAGTATTGGGTTTAATTCTAATGATAGCTGGAATATTTATAGGAACAAATAATACGGCTATAAATTTAGAAGAACAAATAAAAGAAAGTAAATCAAGTATAAATATTCAAGAAAAAAGAAGAGAAGATCTAATATACAATTTAGTAGATACAGTGCAAAATTATAATAAATATGAACAAGAAACAATGACACAAATTATAGAAGCAAGAACAATGGCAAGTAATGGACATATAGAAGATGCAGAAATGACTATATCTGCAGTTGCAGAGCAATATCCAGAATTGAAAAGTAATGAAAATTATAAAACATTGATGACAGAGTTAGCAGTTACAGAAAATTTAATAGCAGAACATAGAAATAATTATAATATTCAAGTAAAACAATATAACAAACATATTAAAAAATTTCCTAATAATTTAATACTTAATATAATGGGTTATGAAAAATTAGATAATACATATTTAGAATATGAAGCCGAAGAAGATGCACCAAGAAATCTGTTTGAAGATTAGAGGTGCTTTTAGATGGATTTTGGAGATTTTACAATTACCAAGAGAGAAATATTAGTGAGTATAGCAATAACATTGATTTTAATAGGAATAGGTTTTTTACTATCTGGAGTAATTAAAAACGGAATAAATGAAAATAATGAAAAGTATTTTAAGGCTCTAAAAATAAATAATGATGAAGAAATGTTTAGATATGCAATAAAAACAAATGTGGGATATACATTAGCACAAGGAAAAGTAAAAGCAGTTAATGGTGTTTCAATAAATGATATTTCGGGTAAATATTTCAAAATTAAAAAAGTAAAAGAAAAATATACAATGCATACAAGACAAGTCGAACATACAAGAACAAAATCAGATGGAACAACAGAAACATATTATACAACGGAGGAATATTGGACTTGGGATTTTGTGGGACAAGAAGAATTTCATACTGAAAAATTTAATTTTCTTGGAATAGATTTTGATTATGGAATAATAAATTTTTATAATGAAAATCATAAGGAAACAAAACAAGAAAGTTATTATATTAGA
>CANQFW010000074.1 GCA_947599995.1 uncultured Clostridia bacterium | reverse complement strand
ATGACTTTCCTAGAGTAAAAAAAACATCCCCGCCGTAGCCGTAAGATGTGTCAAAATTTTTAATAACCTGCCTCTCAAAACAGGTGGGTGCCTACCTTAATACTTATGGGCTTCTTACTACCTTAAAAAGGTGTAAGCTTGCACGCCATACTAAGAGATTAGCCCCTCTTATAACTTGTAGGTTCTAAAAATTCTGTCTACACGCACTATGCAGGGTGTTTTTTTGCTTTTGTTAGTATTATATTAACATATATAATCTGTTTATTCAAATTTAAAATTAAGCATAATTTATAGGTTAAATGTTTCTTTGTTATTTTTATCTTATTTTTTTTATATTATTCTCACTTAAAATAACTTTTTTAAAATTTGATTTTTTACCTAAGTTATGTATATAATGAATTGATATTTGCATTTATATATTAAGCTCTACTATTATGACAAACAAAATAGATAATTTGGTATTTATCAGATATTTTATTTACTAATTCCACACAATTTTTTATTTTCTCTTCATCTAAATTTACAAATGGATCATCCAAAACTACAAATGGACTTTCCTTTTCAAAAAGTGCGTCAATCAGACTAAATCTAATACATAAATATATTAAATCTTGGTATCCTGTACTAAAATACGAAACTTCTCTTTTTGCTCCACTTTGTTCTAATTTGACATTTAAGTTAACATCAATATCTGCTTCTAAACCTGGCTTATCTATCAACTCAATATATTTTTCAAATCCTCTTTCCATGCGATTTAAATAGTGAGAAGAAAAACTTTCTTTAGCCTGTTTTAACAGATTCTTTGTCTTTTTTAAAATTTCTAATTTATTCTTATTTTCTTCATACTTTTGTTTTAAAACTTCTAATTCTGTTTCTGTTTCTTGTAATTCATCTATACTACTTTCTAATCTTTCTATTTGATTTTTATTAGACAATTTCTCGTCATTTAAAGAGTTAATTTGATCCTCTAGTAATCTTATTTTTTCTTCTAATTCTTGTTTATTGAAGTTTTCTTGCTCTTCTGTAATATCTTTTAACTCTGAAACATTATTTTTTCTTTCATATTCTTCTTTTTCCATTTTGCTTTGATCTAAACTTAGAACTAATCTATTAAATTCATTTTTCTTATTTTTCATTTCTTGTGCTAATTTTGAATATGGTTCGCTAACTTCTTCAAAATACCTTTGTAAGTATTCTTTTATGCTATCTTGTAAAAGACCTAATTTATTATTGGTCTCTGACCTTTTATTTATCATTGTATTAATTTTTTCTTCAAGTTCTCTATACTTAGTTAAACTTGATTTAACTTCCGTTAGTGCTATTATTTTATCTTCGTATTGAACATTTCCTAGGTATTCTGCCAGAAACTCGTTTATACCTTTTTCAATTACGTTTCTCTTATTTTCTAGTTCTTGTAAAACTTCTGATAGATTTTGTTTTTCCTCTTGCTTTTCATCATATTTCTTTTTGCTTTTTGAAACCTTATGCTGATTTGCTATATAAAATATTCCCAATATTATTCCAACCGCTATTAATGCTATCTGATAAATTTTTCCAAAAAGATTTAATGCAAAAAATAAGCTTCCTGCAAATATTGCAAGTATTGCTAGACTTAAAAATATAATATTTAATTTTTTTCCAGATGATATTTTTGATTTTTCATTTGATATATTTTTTTCAATTATCTCCTGATTTTGCTTGGTATTGTCTATTTTATTTTCGACATCCTTTATTTCATTTATATCTGAAATTTTTTTATTTACAATTTCTTCTGTTATGTTTTTAAATTCAAATGTTTTTTTAAGCTCTGCAATATCGGATTTTTCTTCATCTGATAACTCGTACTTTTCCACTTCTACCTTATATTTCTCAACCTGAATGCATTTATCAAATAATATATCTAATTCTTCATCTGTTGGGACTTCACCTTTGAAAAAACCTCTTAGTTCTTCTTCATTTTTTAAATTTTCTTGAAATTTCTTTATTATTAAATCATAGTTTTGTTTTTTTGCCTTTTTGCTTTCTAGTTCTAGGCCTTCTGCAAGCTTTTCCTGAATTTGTTTTTTTATTTTTTCACATTCCGCAATTTTTTGTTTTGTTTCATTCAGTTTGATTTTTCTTTCTTCTGCAGCTTTTTCTTCTGCTTTGCCTTTTTCTATTTTTCTCTCTAGTTCTAGAATTTTATCTTTGTTTTCGTATATTAAACCTCTTTCTCCAGTTTTTTTATATATTTTTATTGCCTCATCTAGATTCTTTATAGCTATTTCTGATGTGTTAACATCATTTTCCCCTTCTAATATATTGCCTAATTTAGCATTTAAGCTATCATTCATGTTTATTTGTATATTTTGTCCTGGAACATATGTACTTCTTTCATAAGCTTCTTTATTAATTTTGAATATTTCTTCTCCTATTTTTTCTGTAAAGTCAAAACTTTCTAAATTAGTAGCTAAGTCATATAATTTAAAGGTATCATCCTGTTCTTTTAATCCAAAAAATCTTTCTATTCTGTATTTCTTGTTTTGTGTTTCAAATTCAATGTTTCCTCCATACATTCCACCTTGCCATGGATAATATTTCTTCCTATCTGTTAAAGACGTTGTTCTTTTTGCTGTGCTTTCTAATCCGTAAAACATTGCTTTTATGAAACATGCAAATGTTGATTTTCCATATCCATTTGGCTGATTTATTATATTTAATTTTGGATTAAATTGATAGTTATAATTACTTAGCTTTCCAAAATTTTCTATATGGCATCTTATTAATCTCATTAGTCAATCTCCTCCCCTGATAGTGCTTTTATTCCTGTGGCTATTATTTCTTTTTTCTCTTTATCTGTAATTTTTTGTGAAAGTACTAGTCTTATAAATTCTCCTTTTAATGATGCATCATTTTCGTACTTTTCATAGTCTATTAGTGGCAATGTTTCATCATATACTTTTAAATAGTAGAATCTATCTTGGTAATTTTTTAAAATATAGTCTATGTCTCTTTCAGATTCTAATTCTACTTTTCCCGTTAATATTATTTTTACTAGATCCTCTTTTGGAATATCTACTATATTACTTTCTATTTTAGCTATTGTTTCGCTTGTTGTATTAGTTTTTGTTATATCAACAGGTATTTCGTGTAAAGTTCTTTGAGCAAATGGTATAAAATTTCTTTCTATTTTTCCATCTTCTATGTCTAATAAGACAAATCCTTTTTGCCCACATTCATCAAATCCTCTTCCTTCTAGGCAACCTGAATAACAATAAACTCCTCTTGTATCTAGCTTTTGTTCTTTATATTTATGAATGTGTCCCAATGCTAAATAATCAATATTTTTGTTTTTTAATTCTTGCATATTTATTATTTCTGCTTTATCTTTTGCTTCATATTTTGATTCTTGTCCGTGTAGGCACACAATATTTATATCATTTTTATCTAGAATTAACGAACTATATATATCAAATTCAGACTTTTCTCCGAATTCAATTCCTGTAATTTTTATATTATTGTATGAATAGGTTGTCCATGCTTCTTTACTAAATGTTTTTAGATTTTCTATTTTCTGTTCCTCTTCTTGAATAAAATCTGCTTCGTCATGGTTTCCTTTTAGGTATAAAAAGTCTATTTCTGGTGCATTTATTATTGCGTCTTTTACTATGTTTTTAGCTTTTACGGTTATTTTATTTGAGTCGAACATATCTCCTGCAATTAGTATTATCTTTACTCCTTCTTCTTTTGCGTACTGCACTAGTTTTTGAAATGTCATTAATATCTCATTTCTACGTTCTTTGGCTTTTTCTTTGGTTAAGTTCGTTTGCATTTTTGAATCTAAATGTAGATCGCTGCAATGTATTATTTTCATTTTATTATTCCTTCTTCCTTCTGTTTGAGTATTTTTGCCCCTATTTTTATTGCATTATAACACATCATTTGTGTTTTTCGCAATATAAAATTGAAAATTTGTTTTATTTTAACTTTTCTAAAATTCTCTTCGCTAAATTTTGTGTAATTCCTTTAACATTTTGCAATTCCTCCATGCTTGCGTTCTTAATTTTTTCAACGCTTCCAAATCTTTTTAGCAACTCTTGTTTTTTCACATTTCCTATTCCTGGAATATCATCTAGTTCTGATTTTGTAATTGCTTTTTCTCTTAACTTTCTGTGATAAGTTATTGCTGTATCGTGTACTGTATCTTGGAATAGTGTAATTAAATTCATTAAATTTTCTGATATTTCTATTACATTTGAATTTTCATCTATTAATTGTTTAGTTTGGTGTTTATCGTTTTTTACCATTCCAAAAATTTTTATATCTAACTTGTATTTATCTACAGCTCTTCTTACTGCTCTTATTTGAGTAATTCCTCCATCTGCAAATATAGCATCTGGCAATTCTCCAAAACCTTCATTTATGTTTTCTATTGAATGTTTTAGTCTTCTAGTTATTACTTCTTCCATACATCTTGGATCATCCTGCCCCATTACTGTTTTTATTTTGAATCTTCTTGATAAATTTTTTCGTATCTGACCATCTTGCATAACACACATTGCAGCTACCATAAATTCCCCAGAGATATTAGAGATATCATATGTTTCTATTTTTCTTGGAAGTTTATCCATTTTCAATTTTTCTTTAAGTTCCATCATTATTTCGCTTTTATCCTTTTGTCTATTTTTTAATGTAACCTGTGCATTGTTTTCTGCCATTTCTACAAATCTTAATTTTCCACCTTTTTTTGTACTATGTAATGTAACTTTATGTTCTGCAATTTGACCTAAATATTCTTCTATTGCCTTTGCATCTTTTAGTTCTTCTCTTAGCATTATTTTGCTTGGTATGTTTGGATTATCAAAATAAAATTGTTTTACAAAACCTGATAATATTTCATTGTCTTCCATATCGCTAATCTCATCAAAAAAGTAATGCTCTCTTCCCTCCATCTTGCTTCCACGAACGAAAAAAACTTCTATGCATACAGTGTAGTCCTGTCTTGCAAGTCCAATTACATCTATATTGTTTTCATTAAAATTTGATACTTTTTGTTTTTGGGATGCCCTTTCTATTGCTATCATCTTGTCCCTTAAGTATGCTGCTTTTTCATAATCAAGATTCTTAGATGCTATCGAAATTTGCTCTTTTAAATCCTTTAGAATCTTATCTGTTTTTCCTTCCAAAAACTCTATTATTTCATCAATTTGCTTTCTATATTCTTCTTTAGAAATATATCCAACACATGGAGCTAAACATTTTTTTATATGATAATTTAGACATGCCCTTTTTGTAGATTTAAAGTTCCTACATTGGCGTATTTTATATTTTTGTTTTATAAACATAACCATTTCCTTTGCAGCACCTGAATTAGCATATGGGCCAAAATATTTTGCCCCATCATTTATTTTTCTTCTTGTTATAATTACATTTGGAAAATCTGATTTAATATCGATTTTTATGTACGGATATGTTTTGTCATCTTTTAGTAACACGTTATATTTTGGTCTATTCTTTTTTATGAGATTGCATTCTAAGACCAAAGCCTCTGCTTCATTATCTACAACTATATACTCAAAATGATCAATTAACGAAACCATTTTTAGTATTCTATCTGTTTTATTGGTTTTTCTAAAATATGAACTTACTCTATTTTTTAAATTAATGGCTTTTCCTACATATATTATGTTATCATTTTTGTCTTTCATTAGGTAAACTCCTGGATTTTTAGGGAGTTTTTTTAGTTCCTCTTCAATATTAAACATATTTTCCTCCTTCAGAGATTTTGATGCTTAGTTATCTTGTTTATTGATGCTTCCAATTATTACATAAATATGCTAAAATTACAAGCCAAAAAAAGCAATGAATTTTTATTGACAAATTTCTATAATATATTGTATAATTTTTATATTAATATCTCCAAAATCAGTTGCTTATTTTTAGCACAAGAGAATTAATACAAAAATTTTAAATTTATACTCTCATTTTATTTTATTCAAATTATTTTAAATTAGGGAGGTGATTTTAAAACCATATAATTACGCACTAATTCAACTTTTATACAAGGAGGTACTATGGAAAAATTAATTTTGGAACAATTGGTAAAAGTATCAGAGCAAATTGGAGAGCTAAAAGTAGAAATGCGAGAAGGCTTTAAAAGACAAGATGAAAAAATAGACGCTCGTTTTAAACAACAAGACAAGAAAATAGAGGTCCGTCTTAAACAACAAGATGAGAAAATAGAGGCCCGTCTTAAACAACAAGA
>CANQFW010000073.1 GCA_947599995.1 uncultured Clostridia bacterium | reverse complement strand
TCGCGGACGAACAAAGACGCGGACTTTAAAATGTCATAAATAGCGAAAATGTTAATAATGTCCGCTTTTGTTCTACTTTAGGAAAGTCATCGTTAAAAACGATAGACTTTACGTACACGAGAAATATGCGAATGTTACAAATTCTAAAATCAATGCTTTGTAAAATTTGTGAGCACGTTTTTTTGATGTAAAAAAATATATCGCCTACGTAAAAATTCCACTCATTGCTCTAAAAAAATATTTACAAAAATAGAATAAAGATATATAATAAAAATGAATTTTTTAAGTCAAAAGATAACATAAACGAAAAAGTACAAAACAAAAGACTAAAATGTATGGGCACAAAAAGGAGGAATAAAAATGGCGATGATAAGATGTAAACAATGTGGAAGACACATAACAGATACAGTAAGAAGATGTCCTCATTGTGGATCTATAAATACAGAATTTAGAAATATGTTCTTAGAAAAAGTTAATAAAAAGAAGTCTATAATTATTATTGTTATATTAGTTGTATTATTTGGATTTACAGGATTTATTTTATGTAATAATGAATTTAAGAATAATAAATTGCAAGCAGAAATAGAAGCTAATGTTCTAACAGAAGAGGAGAAAATAGGAGTAAGTGATGCAAAAAAATTAATGTCATCTTTAAAAAATCAAGGAACAGTAAGCATTTATCAAATTTGGTACAGAAAAACTATAACATCTGATGATCAAGTATTAATTGAGTATTCCATTAATAAAGAAGGAGTCAATGGTAATAAAAATGTCCAATTTATAGAAAATGGGAATTTATTAAAAAATGATACTAAGGCTGATAAGACCATATCTAAATACACTAGTGAAAAAGATAAGGCTGAAATCTTAGAGTCTAAAGAGATAAGAGAATTATGGGATACTAAAGGAAGTGTGGGTTCACCATTTATCAAATTAGACTCAGATAAAATATTAAGAAATTTAGATAAAGTTAATTAAAAAAGGAGGAAGAAACATGGCATGTGATGAATGTAAAAAAGTAAATCTAGAAAACATGAAAAAAATTTTAGAAAAATACAGTGATGATAAAAGTAATTTAATTCAAATATTAAATGAAGTTCAAGAAAAATATGGATATATACCAGAATTTGCACAAGCAGAAATAGCAAATTATTTAAAAATGGAAATGGCAGAAATTTATGGGGTAATAACATTTTACTCAAGATTCACTCTAAAACCAAAAGGTAAATATAGTGTTTCTGTTTGTCTTGGAACGGCGTGCTTTGTTAAAGGGTCAGAAAAGTTACTAGACAAAGCAAAGGAAGTCTTAAAAATTGATGAAGGGGAAACGTCAAGCGATGGTAAATTTTCTATAGATTCAACAAGATGTATTGGAGCTTGTGGACTAGCACCAGTGTTTACTGTAAATGACGAAGTTTATGGAAAAGCAACTCCAGACACTGTTGAAAAAGTTTTGAAGGAATATATGCAGAAAGACTAAAAATAATTTTGTAATTTTTGAGATGCCTAAGATTCTTACTAAATATAAAAAGCAAATGTCCTCGAATTACATTGAAAGGAAGAAAAGTAATAATGAAATCATTAAATGAAATAAAAAAAATAAGAGAAGAAAAAAGAGCAGAACTTGATTTAAGAGTGAACCTAAAAGCAGATACACACGAAAAACATATTTTAGTATGTCATGGTACAGGATGTACATCTTCAAAATCTCCTAAAATTATAGAAAGATTTAAGAAATTAATAGAAGAAAAGAAAATCGAAAATGTAAAAGTAATTCAAACGGGCTGTTTTGGTCTATGTGCAAAAGGTCCAGTTGTTATAATAAGACCAGAAGATATTTTTTACTCTATGGTAACAGAAGCGGATTGTGAAGAGATAATAAATACTCATATAATAGAGGGAAATATAGTAGAAAGACTTTTATGCAAGGATATAGACAAAAGAAAGGTTAAGCAATTAGATGAGCTTAATTTTTATAAAAAGCAAAAAAGGATTGCGCTTAAAAATTGTGGTATTATAGATCCAGAAAATATTGATGAATATATAGCTTTTGATGGATACAAGGCATTAGAAAAAGTTTTAACTTCAATGTCACCAGATGATGTAATAAATGAGGTTACAAGATCTGGATTAAGAGGTCGTGGTGGAGCAGGTTTCCCAACTGGCAAAAAGTGGAGCTTTACAAAAATGGCCGAAGGTGAGCAAAAATATGTTGTTTGTAATGCTGATGAAGGTGATCCAGGTGCTTTTATGGATAGAAGTATATTAGAAGGAGATCCGCATTGTGTTATTGAGGCAATGATGATTGCAGGATTTGCAATAGGTGCAAATAAAGGGTATATTTATGTAAGAGCAGAATACCCAATTGCAGTTAAAAGATTTCAAATAGCGATAGATCAAGCCAAGGAATATGGCATTTTAGGAAAAAATATTTGGGATACTGGATTCGATTTTGATCTAGAGATAAGACTAGGAGCGGGAGCTTTTGTATGTGGAGAAGAAACGGCTTTGCTTGAATCTATAGAAGGAAAACGTGGACATCCGAGACAGAAACCACCTTTTCCAGCAGTAGCAGGATTATGGCAAAAACCAACATTAATAAATAATGTTGAAACATATGCAAATATAACGAAAATTATTTTAAATGGTGCTGATTGGTATAGTTCAATTGGAACTGAAACATCTAAAGGAACTAAAGTTTTTGCATTAGGTGGTAATGTTGTAAATGTAGGTTTAGTTGAAGTCCCAATGGGTACTACTTTAAGAGAAATTGTATTTGAAATTGGTGGGGGAATTCCAAATGGTAGAAAATTTAAGGCAGCTCAAACAGGAGGACCTTCTGGTGGATGCATTCCAGAAGAACATTTGGATACTCCAATAGATTATGAATCACTTAGCCAAATTGGTTCTATGATGGGGTCTGGCGGATTAATTGTAATGGATGACTCTAAATGTATGGTTAATCTTGCTAAGTTTTACTTGGGATTCACAGTTGATGAGTCTTGTGGAAAGTGTACACCTTGTAGAATTGGTACTAAAAGAATGCTTGAGATCTTGGAAAAGATTACAGAAGGTAATGGCTCAGTAGAGGATATAGAAAAATTGGAACAGCTAGCAAATACTATAAAGAAAACTTCGGTTTGTGGACTTGGGCAAACAGCTCCAAATCCAGTGCTTTCTACATTAAAATACTTTAAAGACGAGTATATTGCACATGTTAGGGACAAGAAATGCCCAGCTAAACAATGTAAGGCTTTAAGTTGCTATCAAATTGACCAAGCCAAATGTAAGGGATGTGGATTATGCAAAAGAAATTGTCCAGTTAATGCTATTTCGGGTGAAATTAAACAAGTTCATACAATTGATGAGGAGAAATGTATTAAATGTGGGACTTGTGTGAGTAAGTGTCCTTTTAAGGCTATTAGTTAAAACGATAAATATTTTAATAAATAAGAGATATATAAAAATAATTAAAGAGGTTTATAGGTTGAGCCTTAAAAACCTAAATAATAAATAAGGAGAAAGGCGTTATGTATGTCAAAATAACGCCTATAAAGAAAAAATGTCTGAAATAATAAATTTAACTATAGATGGAAAAAGTGTTCAAATAAAAAAAGGCAAGACAATTTTGGAGGCTGCCAGAAAAGTAAATGTTGATATTCCTACTTTGTGCTTTTTGAAGGAAATTAATGAAATTGGAGATTGTAGAATTTGTTTAGTTGAAGTAGAAGGTAGAAGAGGGTATGTTCCTTCATGTATTACTAAGGTTGAAGAAGGAATGGTAGTTAGAACTAACACCCCAGATTTAGTAGATGCTAGAAGATTGATTTTAGACTTGATTTTATCCAATCACGATAGAAAATGTTTAACTTGTACTAGAAATGGCAATTGTGAACTACAAAATTTGGCTCAAAGGTTTAACATTACAGATTTAGAATATGATGGGGAAAGAATTCCTCAACCAATTGATGATTTGTCGCCTTCTATTGTTAGAGATCCAAATAAGTGCGTTCTTTGCAGAAGATGTGTTGCTACTTGTAAAAACATTCAAAAAATTGGTGCGATTGCATCTACAAATAGAGGTTTTAATTCTGCAGTAGAACCTGCGGGGGGAAAGAGCCTAAATGATGTTAATTGTACTTTTTGTGGTCAATGTATACAAAACTGCCCTGTTGGGGCTTTAAAGGAAAAAGATTCTACAAAAGATGTTTGGAAAGCTTTAAGGGATCCAGAAAAAAAAGTTATTGTTCAAACAGCACCTGCTGTTAGGGTAGCATTAGGGGAGGAATTCGGAATGGATTTTGGAACTAATGTTACAGGGAAAATGGTTACAGCATTAAAGAGATTAGGCTTTGACAAAGTGTTTGATACAGATACTGGAGCAGATGTTACAATTGTTGAGGAAGCAACAGAGTTTGTTGATAGATTAAAAAATAATAAAGTCCTTCCTATGATTACATCATGCTGTCCTGGTTGGGTAAAATATATTGAAATGAATTATCCTGAATTATTGCCACATCTTTCTACATGTAAGTCACCACATCAAATGTTAGGAGCAATACTTAAATCTTATTATGCTGAGAAAAATCATATTAATGCAAGAAAAATTTATACAGTTTCAGTCATGCCTTGTATTGCCAAGAAGTTTGAAAGAACAAGAGATGGAGAAGCATTTAATGGAATGGATGATGTAGATAGTGTAATAACTACAAAAGAACTTGCAAGAATGATTAAACAGGCGGGCATTGATTTTGTTAATTTAGAAGAAAGTACCTTTGATGATCCTATGGGAGAAGCAACTGGTGCCGGTGTTATTTTTGGTACAACTGGTGGTGTTATGGAAGCAGCGCTTAGAACGGCTTCAGAGATTGTAACTGGAAAGGAATTACATAAAATAGAATTTAAAGACGTTAGAGGTGGAGCAGGAATTAAAAAGGCAACTGTAAATATAGGAGACAACAAAATCAAAGTTTCGGTTGCATCTGGACTTGGAAATGCAAAAGAAATTTTAGAAGAAATAAAATCTGGAAAGGCAGATTATCAGTTTGCAGAAATAATGGCTTGCCCAGGTGGATGTGTAATGGGTGGAGGACAACCAATTTGTCCATCTAAGAAAAGAGGAACTGTTGATGTTAGATTATTAAGAGCTAATGCTATTTACAACGCCGATGAAAAAAGCGCTATAAGAAAATCACATAAAAATCCTGCTGTTATTAAAATGTATGAGGAGTATTTTGGAAATTATGGAAGTCATAAAGCTCACGAGTTTTTACATATTGAGCATTAAGGAGAAAAAATATAATGGATATAAAGAAAAATCAAGAATACATTGTCGAAATAATAGATAATGGTTTTGAAGGAGAAGGAATTGCAAAAATAGACGATTTTACAATATTTGTTCCAGGAGCATTAAAGGGAGAAAAAATAAAAGTTTTAATTGTAAAAGTTCTTTCTTCATATGCATTTGCAAAAGTTATAGAGATTATAGAAAAGTCGAAATTCAGAGTAGAATCTGATTGCAATACATATAAAAGATGCGGAGGATGCAATTTAAGACATGTAGATTACGAGGAAACTTTAGAGATTAAAAGAAATAGTGTACAAGCATTAGTAAATAAAACATTAAAAAATAAAATAGAAGTAAAACAAACAGTATCTATGGGAAATCCTTATCATTATAGAAATAAACTTCAATTTCCAATAGGGGTTGATAAAAAAGGAAATGCCATTGTTGGAGTATTTGCAAACAGAACACATGATATAATTGAATTAAATGAATGTATGATACAAAACGAAGAATCTACTATAATTTCAAAATATGTAGTAAAACTTATAAATAAGTATAATTTAAGTGTATATGATGAGAAATTAAACAAAGGATTGATGAGGCATGTTATTATAAAAACAGCATTTATGACAGGTGAAGTTATGGTGATCCTTGTTATAAATGGAAATGAATTACCAAGTTCAAAAGAAATTGTAAAAGAATTAAAACAAAAATTTCATAATATAGCTTCAATAATAGTTAATATAAATAAAAAAAATACAAATGTTATCTTAGGACAGAAAAATATTACTATATATGGAAAAGAATATATCACGGATAAACTAGGGGACTATTATTTTAATATATCGGCAATGTCTTTTTATCAAGTAAATCCTGTTCAAGCGGAGGCAATGTATAATTATGCAATAGAAAGTGCCGAAATTTCCAGTAAAGATATAGTATTTGATTTATATTGTGGGATAGGAACAATTTCAATTTTTATGGCAAAATCAGCAAAAGAAGTTTATGGTGTTGAAATAGTTGAACAGGCAATAGATATGGCTAAAGAAAATGCAAAAATAAACAATATAGAAAATACACACTTTATTGCAGGTGATACAGAGAATGTTTTAACAGACTTAATAGAAAATCAAAAGATATATCCTAATATAATTATGGTTGACCCACCAAGACGAGGATTAGATAATACAACCATTAATAATATATTAAAAATTAAGCCTAAAAAAATTATATATATTAGTTGTAATCCAGCAAGTTTGGTTAGAGATTTGTCTAGAATTGAAGGGGAATATGAAATAAATGTAATGCAACCTTTTGATATGTTTCCGTTTACCAGCCA
>CANQFW010000072.1 GCA_947599995.1 uncultured Clostridia bacterium | reverse complement strand
AGAAAAAGACATAAATATAAAGGCAACAAGAGAAGTAAGTCTAAAATATGCAGAAAACAATACAGAAGAGTCAATAGTAAATCAAATGGAAATAATCACAAATAAGATAATGGCAATAAGTGGTGAAGAAAAAAGAATAATACAATTTTCATATAACATGGGATTAAACGAAAACAACTACCCAATAAAAGAAATAGATGCTGCAATAGAAGTTCCAGAAATAGAAGGAATGAAGCCAGAAGTAGTAGAAGTAAATTATTTAAACAACATGAAGTCATATGATTACAATTATGATGGACAAAACATAAATATAAAACTTACGAACGAAGCAAATGAAGAAGGGAAAGTAAACTGGAAACAAGCAAAAGGAGTAGAAAACGTAATATTAACATGCATATATGATAAAGATGTTAATATAGAAAATCAAGAAATAAAATCAAATGAAAAAGTAATATTATATAATGATAAACAATTAGAAACACAAAACACAGTTGTTATAAATGCAGAAGAATTAAATAACATACTTCAAATTAGTGGAGAAAATTCAGAAGAGGTTATATACAAAGGAAAAATACAAGAAGGAATAGAAAGAGATTACCAAAGCAAAACAGAGCTAAAAATAAACTATGCAGAAGCAATAGAAAATATAGAAATACAAGAAGATGCAAGTATATATGCAAATGGAGAAATATAGAGATAAATGGAACTGGCGTGAATATATTGATGAAATAGTAAATAAATTACTGAAACTCGATATTTTTAATCTTAAGAATAACATAAATTATTTATTAAGTATAATCCTGACGTAAAACAGATTATTGAGTTTAGTGAATTAACAGAACCTGAAAAGAAATCTTTTGATACTGAAAATAATGATTTAAAATCGCAAGATGATTACAAGGGAATATTTATACATACAACATTAAGATTAAATGAGAATACTGCTACAGATTATTTTAAAGACATGATAAATTAAAATAAAAGTTAGTTGGGTATTCTAAAAAACAAAGATATATAATAATAAGAATAGATTTATAATGAAATTAGTGAATAAAAGAAGGTAGATGTATGATTTTATATGCAACAAAACAAACAATAAAAGATTTAAATATTCCAATGGTAGATGAACTATCTCAATTCAATAGAATGTTAGCTCAAAAGATAAGAGAAGAGCAAACTAATGATAGATTATTAGAATGGGGATTAAAGATTTTTCATTTTGATAATAGAAAATGCGTACAAGCAGTAAATTATGCAAGTAAATTAACTATATTTTTATTTGATATTAAAGAAGAAGAGATAGCATATATAGCCAATGGAATAGCAATATATTTGATGGATATATATCAGAAAGATAAGACTATGACTAAAATATTAGAAAAATTTTTTGAAGATTATCCGGCTTGTACCTTTCCAAAAATAACTGATAGAAGTATAATTGCATCTTTGAATCACAATCAATTTATATTTGCAGATGATGGATATGCATTTTATGAATATATAGAAAACGGAATATTAAGATCAAAAGAGATTAATAGAAAGTTTAATTGGAAATATTTAACTACTCAAACTATCAATGGAAAGAAAGATTATATATATCCTGCTGAATATTTTAGAGAATTATTAATGCATAGATATAAAAGTATAGTTTAATTTATATATTGAATCAAATATCAAGGAAATATGAAATTTTAGAATATGTGTTAGAAATATTCGTAAATTATTAATATTTACGAGAATTTTCGCAAACCAAATAGAAAATCCCTCTGCGTCAGAGGGATTTTCAGCGTTTATAAACGAACCAACCACACTAGCGTGTGCAACGTTAAATGTAAGTATATTGTAAGTTATATTTTATTAAACAGCAATAATTTTATAGAAATTTGTTAAAGGTCTTGTATAAAATTTAAATACATGATACAATACAAATGTTCGCAAGAATAAATACAATTTTAGGAGGCGAGTTTATGAAAAAGTTAGAAGAATATAAATCAGGTGAATACATAAAAATGAATGACTATAAAGCCTTTATTCCGAGTAAAATAAATTATAACTGGGGATGGGATGATACAAAGTTAGACAAGCTATTAGCAGAAGCCAATAGACAAATTGGAGAACTAAATGCTTATTCACTTTTAATACCTAATGTAGATTTATACATTAAAATGCATGTAAAAATTGAAGCTAATAAATCTAGTAGAATTGAAGGAACTAGAACAACAGTTGAAGAAGATTTATTAGATGTAGCAGATGTAAATCCAGAGAAGAGAGATGATTGGGAAGAAGTACAAAATTATGTTAAAGCAACAAATTATGGAGTTCAAAGAATTAGTGAAGGATTTCCAGTATGTACTAGATTAATAAGAGAAATCCATAAAATATTAATGACAGGAGTTCGTGGAGAGCACAAAACACCGGGAGAATTTAGAACATCTCAAAACTGGATTGGTGGAAGTATGCCATCAACAGCAGTATATGTTCCACCACCACATACAGAAGTAGCGGAATGCTTAAGTGATTTTGAAAAATTCATAAATAATGAAGAAATTGATACACCAGATTTAATAAAAATTGCAATTTTACATTATCAATTTGAATCAATACACCCATTCTTAGATGGTAATGGTAGAATTGGTAGATTGCTTGTGCCACTTTATATCCAAAGTAAAGGAATGCTTCAAAAATCATGTTTGTATATTTCAGATTATATTGAAAGAAACAAAGATACATACTATGATACATTAACAAGAGTAAGAACTCATAATGATATGATAGGTTGGATTAAATTTTTCTTAGAAGCGGTTATTGAAATATCAAAAACGGCAAAAGAAAAATTTAGAAATGTTGTGGAATTTACCATGGAAATGGATAAAATGGTAATGAATTTACCTGTAAAACCGGAAAATGCAAAAAAAGTAATTGATTTATTATATGATGAACCAATTATGACAAGGAACAAGATGGCTGAATATACAGGAATAAAATTAACTACGATAAACGGAGTAGTTAATGCTTTTTTAGAAAAAAATATTATAAAAGAAACAACTGGTTATAGTAGAAATCAAATTTTTGCTTTTGAAAAATATATTGATTTGTTTTTGAAGTAGAAGAGTTATATCACGAAAAAAAAGAAATTTTCGTGATATAATTTTTTATATAACGAAAATTACGAAAAATTCGTGATATAGATTTTTATGTCACGAAAAAATTGGAAAATTTGTGATATAGATTTTATATCACGAAAAAAATGAAAAATCCGTAATATAAATTTTTATATCACGAAAAAATCAAAAAATTCGTGATATAAAATTTTATAAGTCAAAAAAACAAAAAAATTTGACTTATAAAATTTTTAAGTTAAAATCAAATTATAAAAAACGCTAAAGGCAGGATAGTGATACAGAGTGTATCACTGCGACACATAGAAAGACAAGCTTTCTAGCACTCTTAAAAATTTTTAAAATACAGAGAAAATGCAGAATACTAAATATGATGTAAAAGGCTCGATATAACTGGATTATAAGACAAAAATGACACAAAAAAGAAAATGAAAATACACCATAAGTATCTAGAAATACAATAAGTGTATTAGTGATAAAGCAAGAATTTGGTAAGTAATTTATTTTCAAAATTTCAAAATTGTTTCAAAAAACGTTCATTGACTATATAAAAATAAGGTAGTATTATCTTAATATGAAAAATTGAAGGCAGAGAAATTTGAGTTAGAGAAATCTAGCTCTTTTTTCTTTGCTTTTTTATTTTTTTAATATTTAAAATTATGGAGGTAAAAAATTATGTTTATTGACAAGTCAAATGAGGTTCTTATGAACCATTATAGAAAACAAGAGATTATTAAGGCTACGAAAAGGCTTGATGAGGAGAAGATGCCAATTGTTAAGGTTTTACAGTTGGCAAATAAGGAGTTTATAACAACAGATGAATTATTGGAGGCTTTATACATCAGCAAGGAACAAGTATTAGAGGAAGTGCTTAATACAGCAAGTGTAACAGAGAATACATCTAGTGTACCAGAAAATACAACAGATGTATCTGCTAATACAACTAATGTAACGGAAAAAGCACCAATGGAAATTGCTAAAATTTATAAAGAATATTATGAGAAATATAATCACGACAGAGAGCAAATTTGCAAAGATAAGAAAATTGCAAATGGAACTTTTCAAAAATATCTGAGATTGAATTATTTAATTCCAGAATTACAAGAAATGGTAAATAATAAAAAGTTGTCAGTAGTGTCAGCAGAGCAAATTAGTTTTTTAGATAAGCATAATCAAGAAAATATATGCTACTTAATGGAACATTTTAGATGTGAGATAACAGAAAGTGTTGCTAAAAAAATAAAGCAAAATTATTTATTATGTAAAAAGAATAATGGAATGTTTTTCTTAAATGAATCAGTAATTAAAAAATATAAGAAAGAAAAGAGCATTAAAGTTTCATTTTCACAAGATGAAATTGAAAAATATTTTAATGGAATACCAAAACATAGTTTAAAGGAATACATTATAAGTATTGCAAAAAATACACATGATGTATAAGGTTACATACTATGGATATTCAAAAAGAACAAAAGAATAATACTGATTTATTAAAAGAAAAAGTTGATACTAATTTACTGAACGGAAGTATTGAAATAACTCTTTTAAATAAAATATATAAAAAACAACTAATAAATGAGAAAATATACAAACAAGCGAAAGAGAGCATTATAAAGGAATATAAACTAGAGAAAATAGAGATTTGATTTTATCAAGGTTATAGTATATAATCCAGACAGGGTTCTCTCTAACGGAATGGAGGATTAATGGAAGTTCAAGTTATAGAGAAAATTCAAGGAAGAATAGATAGAGCTACAGGTTTAAAAATAAATACAAGACTAAGAGTAGGGGCGTATGCAAGAGTAAGTACAGATTCAGAAGATCAATTAAATAGTTTTGAATCACAAGTAAAATACTACAATGAAAAAATCAATAAAAATAATGAATGGTTATTTGTAGAAGTATATGCAGATGAATCAATTTCAGGAACACAAGATTACAAACGTAGTAATTTTATGAGAATGATACAAGATAGTTTAAATGGAAAAATTGATTTGATATTAACAAAATCAATTTCAAGATTTGCTAGAAATACTTTAGATACTCTAAAGTATGTAAGAATGCTAAAAGAGAAAAATGTAGCTATTCTATTTGAAGAGGAAAATATTAATACTCTAGAAATGGCAGGAGAATTACTATTAACTATACTTAGTTCAGTTGCACAACAAGAAAGCGAAACAATATCATCACATGTTAAACTAGGACTTAAAATGAAACAACAACGAGGAGAGCTAATTGGATATAATGGCTGTTTGGGTTATACATACAATAAAGAGAGTAAAAGTATATCTGTAAATGAGGAAGAAGCGGAAATTGTAAGATATATTTTTAACAGATATGCACAAGGTGTTGGTTCAAGTATTATTGCTAAAGAACTAACAAACATGAAATATCAAACACCTAAAGGCTTAACTGTTTGGAGTGATTCAACAGTTAGAAGAATACTAAAAAATGAAAAATATAAAGGTGATGTTTTACAAGGAAAAACATACACTACAGACCCTATAACTCATAAACGAGTAGTAAATATGGGAGAAGAAAATCAGTATTACATAAAAGAGCATCATCAAGCAATAATTGAGCCAGAGCTTTTTGATAAAGTGCAAGAAATTCTTGAAAAAAGAGCAGGTTCAAGAGAAAAAGGAAAACGAAAAGGCAATTATAGTAGAAAATATCCATTTAGTAGCAGAATTTATTGTGGATTTTGTGGGACAGTTTTAACAAGAAGAAATTGGAATTCTGGAACAAAAAATGCTGCACCAGTTTGGCATTGTATGAATTTTGTAAAAAAAGGAAAAACAGAATGTCCAAAATGTAAGGCAATAAAAGAAAAAATAATTGAAAATTGCTTTGTAGAGGCATATAAAATTTTGTGTAGTGATAAAGCCGATATTGTTGAAAAGTTCATAAACAGAATGAATAGCATAATAACTGAAAATTCATCAGATAAGTTAATAGAAAATATTGCGGTAGAAAAGCAAAAGTTAAATTCAAAAATGAATAAACTAATTGATTTAAGCCTAGATAATGCCATAGATAGAGATACATTTTTAGAGAGAAAAGAAAAATTACAAAACCAAATTGAACAATTAAATATAAAACAAGATAAGTTAATGTTAGATGAAAGAAATAATGCTAACAGAAAACTTAGTTTAAATAAAATAAGAGCTTATCTTGAAAATGAAGATATTGTAACAGAGTTTGATAAAGATGCTTTTGAAATTTTAATAAAACAAGTTATAGTCGGTGGATATGATGAAAAAGAAAATGCTGATCCACAGGAAATAACATTTGTTTTAAGAAATGATAATATAATAAATTCAAAAGAATATCTACAATCAAGCTACGATATAAGTAAACAAAATCTACAGGTAAGCAACCACACATGTGGAGTGTGTGGCAGTGCTATCTTTGAAAGATTAATCCATATCAAGCAATAGAAGAAGCATTAGTAAATGCAGTTTATCACAGATTATCAGAAGCTTCTGATAATCTGTGTAAAAAAAGATTATATTAATGATAGTTTAGTAGAGATACAAGGTATATGTTTAGATTTTGATAATAGTCAAA
>CANQFW010000071.1 GCA_947599995.1 uncultured Clostridia bacterium | reverse complement strand
ATACATACTACTATCGTAATTATCAATTTTTTCTATTATCCAAGAGGTTAAAACATCATATAGAACATTTATAAATTCATTTTTGTTATAATCACATAACATTAAAATAAGTCTTTGATATACTTTCCCTATTTCCCAAAATGTAGGTTTATCATTATGAATTTTTAAGTCGTAATTGCCATTTTGTATATTTGATTCTGCTATTATTTCATCAGTAATTTTATCTATATTTTCGCAATGATAAACTTCTGCTAAATGATAAATTTTATTAATTTTTTCTTTTCCAATTTTTTTAACAATATATTCTTTTGTATTATGTGTTGTTCTAGCAATATATTCTATAAAACTGCAAACAAAGAATAAATCATTTTCTTCTTGTGGCTCTCCCATAACTATATCTCCTCTATTCCAATGAATTTTAATGTTTTTAAAGCCTCATCTGTACAAAAAGCAATTTGATGTGTTGGATGTCTAAACTTTGCTAATTCCCAGAAAGCTTCTCTAGTAATTTCTCCTTTTAATAAATCAGTTATATAATTGTAAATTTGGTCATCTGCCATAGCTCCAATTACAATGTCATAATCGTGTTTTTCTCCATTGCGAGATGAAATAATAAAGTCAAGCCATTCTTCTGTCATAACTGTAAATTCTTTTATTTTTAAATTATTATTTTCATGATATTCATATAAATTAATGATTTTTGTATCATATTTATTAGCCCACTTAATTGCTTGTTCTTTTAAAATTGTACAATAAAAACCTTTTCCAAAATCTTTTGTATATTTATTATCTGGTAATTTAGGTTCTTCAACTTTACAATAACTTCCATGATATATAATTTGCATATTAACATTCTCCTATCATTGATTAATCAATATTATTTCACATTATAATTATAACATTTTTTATTTTAAAAATCCACAATCTTTTATCATTAAAAAATGTTATCTATAATTATCTCCTAAACTACATAATTCTTGTTACATTTACTGCATTTGTAGTGAAAGTCGTGCAAATATTTTTTATTCTCATTTTCAGGAACAATATTAAGATTTTTTATAATTTTTTCTAAACACTTATCATAGTATATATAATATGTTTTTTCAACTACATTATATATTACTCTACCTCTTGGGTAATAGTCAAAATCAACTTTATATTTGGAATAGTAATATTTATCCCATATCTCCATATGACTTTTAGGATAGTTTAAAAAATCTCCGTATTTTTCCGCTTCTTCTAAACTACATTTATGTATTAAAAACATATTATCTACTACAAAGAATATTCCTACCATTTGAGTATTTCTCCTTTTTTTCTTGTATATTATATCATATTTTAATTCATATTCCTCTGCTCTCCTATGATTCCCCTACTTCCTTAAAAATCAATATTTTCAACATTTCTTTTTATCTACTTGAATAAATTTTATTGTAAAATGGCATAATATAAAAAATTGGAGGTAATTTAATATGAAATTAACAATATGTGAATTAAGTTATTTAAATGAATTAATTACAAGTTGCGTCAATACAATTACTTGTATGTCATTATTTAAAAACCAAGTTACAGATGAACAACTAAAAGATTTGCTAAATACGCATTTTCCTATTCATGTAGAAGATTACAATAAAAAAGTTGATTTCGTAAAAAATGTAGAAACAGCAACAGGTAAATTAAATGTTCCTGAATTAAATACTTCTATATTCTCTGAGGATATTTGTGAATCTAAAACTGCTAGTCCTGTTAATGTTAATACTAATGTTACAAAACTAACAGATAGAGAAATTGCTATTTCTTATTTTCTTACATTAAAAAGAGCTGGAAAAGAATATGCTATTGCTTCTATGGAAACCACTAATCCAACATTAAGGCAGTTCCTAAAAGATGCTTACACTATGAGTTGCAACCATAGTTATGAAATTTATGAATGGTTAGCAAAAAATAACTATTATCCTATTGTGTTAGCGACTGGAGATCAAGTTGGTAATATTAGCAGTATATATAATACTATATCTATTAATTAACAACAACTATATAAATTAGGTGCTAATATATATTAGCACTTGATTTATTTATTAAGTCTAGTTATTCTTATTTGATATAGGATTAAAGTGTATTCTTGTACTTTATCTACTTAAATAGTAATTATAACATTTAATACTATCTATATGAATAATCTTATTGGTTTCTAACAAATGATTAATAGTCCATTTAGTTACCTCTACAATTCCTTTATCAATATTTTGTTTAATAATATCAATATAGTGAGATGAACAATATGTTCTAGTTTCTTCTGTTGCATCTGCAAGATAAATTATTTTTTCTAATATACTCATATTTTCTCTTCCAGTGGTATGGTATTTTATAGCATTTACCATATCATCTGTAAAATTATATTCATACTTGCATATGTAAGCACCTATCTTAGCATGAATTAAACTATGATTTATTTTTTCAATATCATCTAATTCAATATTATATTTATATATATATTGTTCAATCTCTTCCTTTGATAGTTCTTTTGCAATGTCGTGTGCAATAGCAACTAATTTTGTAGTTTCTATATCTACATTATATATTTTTGAGTATTCTATTGCCCTTTTAACGACTGCTTCTGAATGTTTAAATCTTTTTTCAGATATCTTTTCTTTTACATCAAGGTATAAATCTTCATATTTTATCATAATTAATGTCATTCCTTCCTAAAGCACAATCTGATTGGAAAAGAATTAAAAAATATCTTTTCTTATGGTACTTAAATTATTTTATTCGTAACGCAAAACGATCTTTAATTTAATTGTTATACTATTAGGGTTGGTGCAAGAAAAGAAAAGTAAGGTATATTTCTAAATATTCCAAAAAATATTGTGAAAACTAACATAATATACCAAACTAAATTTGGAATCTTTCTATCACCTTTAAAAATTATTTTATAAATTACATATGCAAGTATAAATGGTAGCAATATGATAAATAACATATTGTATCGGAATGCTTGGTATATATCTAACTGCAATAAAGATACCACAGATCTTGTAATTCCACATCCTGGACAATACAAGCCCGTTAATTTATAAAATAAACAAGGGATCCCTTTACCATATATAAAATCAATTCCAATGATAAAAATCCCTATAACAAATAATATAACTTCTTGTCTTCTTTTAAGCATTTTGTTTTCTCGCTAATGTGTTTAATTCATTTTGAATTAAACAGTAATTGATAACGCTCAATCCAAATATTGATAAAATTAGATATAATATAGAATTATCACTAGCTGAAGTAATTCCATGTTTTTGATTTGCTTCATACATTTCTTTTCCAATTTTATAATTCCAGTAAATTGCATAAATTCCACAAGTGATAAGTGTGAATAGAAATGCTTTTGCTCCTGTGAATTCTGGATCATCATTTGCTCTGGAAGCATCATCTGTTAATGCAATATACCAATAAATAACATATAATCCACATGTCAATAAACTTAATAAAATGCATACCACAATATTTCTTTCTTTAATCATATGTATACCCCCTTCCTTTTCACATTATATAATAATTCGACAAAAGTTGCAAGTATGTTTAACAAATATTTCATTAATAAATTATTTTTATTAAAAATAATAGGAGGATGTTTTTAAAAAAATAAATATTATAAGCCAAAAAAGCGCTATAAATATATTTTATAGCACATTTCTAGCTAAGTGTGAGAGTATGGAAATATCAATTGATGATATTTCCCCTACTCGATTTAAATGTTAATCTTATTTGTATTCCTTTTAATTTATAATTTATAATTCTTATTTCTTGTTTCAGTTCTGACAATTTAATTTAAATTTATAAAAGTATAGGCTCAATCTGCTCACCATCTAAAGCATGCTCTACTGTCCTTACAATATACTGGCTATCAAACACAACAGAACGTGGTTTTGTTATTGGATTATCTTGTTTGAATGGAACAAAATAATAATTCTTTCTATTCAATAATGTTCCTATATTAACAGCTGCAGCTCCTAAACCATTGTTGGTTGATGGAGCAATTACAACTGGCAAATTATTTCTTAAATGCGATTTAACCGCCATTAAAGCAGGCGTATCTATTATATCAACAGCAAGCTTTGACATAGTATTTCCGCTTGCAGGTGCAACTATCATTATATCGGTTAAATGTTTAGGACCAATTGGTTCAGCATCCTGAATTGTGTGAATAATTTCTTTTTCAGCTATATTCTCTATTTGTTTAATTATATCTTTAGCTTTACCAAACTTTGTATCTAAATTGTAACTATTGTAAGACATAATTGGTAAAATATCGGCACCTAAATCCTTAAGTTCCTTTATTTTAGGTATTACTTTACTAAATGTACAAAAAGAACCTGTAAGTACAAACCCTATTTTTTTGCCTTTAACTTCCAAAATTCATCTTTTCCTCCTTTCATATTACACTTATTATATAATATGATTATTTTATGTAAAGTTTGAATATGAATTTGAAATAAAGTAAAAATTATATCTGTACATTTGTTTAGCTTATTTGTATTGTGGCATGAAGTGTTTTTCCATCAATACTTCTAATTTCTACGGTATGATTTCCATTTGCGTAATTATAATAGCATTTTACTGTGTCCCCTAATTTAATTTGGTGTTTATATGTTATTCTAATATTTGGCATCTCAGGCTTCATATAAACGCATTCAGGTAAAGCTTCATATGCTAAAGATAAATAATTTAAATTATGCATGTGCATATTTATATCAATATCTGATCTTCTAACAGTATAGGTAAAATCAGATTTTTGCAAATTATTAAAACTAGTAATTTTTTCCATTTCATCCTCTTCAAAAACACTTTCGGAAACGGGACTATATATAGATAACATATCTTCATCAAGTTTAGTAATTTTGTTTTTTAGCATATCAAAAAATACCCATTTAGATGAAGCTATAGCAACTAATTTATTGTTTTTATCAAAAACTTGAAAGTCACGATAAGTATAAAACCTTGGTTTTAGAAATGGTCTAGCCCATGTTTTTATTGTTAGCTCGTCTTCGTATTTTGGCCTCTCTATTACATGTAATTTCCAGTCCATCAAAATCCAAACTCCATTTACTCTATTTATATTATTTATCCCATATCCCAAAGTTGAAGAGTGCGTACATGCAACATCTTCCAAAAATCCTAGTAATCCTACATTTGTTAAGTAATTATTTAGTCCTATGTCTCTAACTCCTACTTTGTACGTTCTTTCGAATTTCATTGTGTTATTATTTCAGTCCTTTCATTGAAATTATTTTAGTATCCAGGCTTTTCTAATAATTTAAACATATTCTTTTTATATTCTTCTACTCCTGGTTGATTAAATGGATTTACACCTAAAACGCTTCCAGACATTCCACATGCAAGTTCAAAGAAGTAAATAAGAGCTCCAATATTTTCTTCATCTAATTTTTCTATACTTATTTCTATATTTGGAACGCCTCCTGTAACATGTGCTTGAATTGTTCCTTCCATTGCTTTTTTATTAACATAATCTAAGTCCTTGCCAGTTAAATAGTTTAATCCATCAAGATTGTCATCATCAGCGTTAATTGTAATATTTGAATTTGTAGTTCTATAGTAAAGTACTGTTTCAAACATGTTTCGTATTCCTTCTTGAATATATTGGCCCATCGAGTGTAAATCTGTTGTAAGGTCTACTCCTACTGGGAAAATTCCTTTAGACTCTTTTCCTTCACTTTCTCCAAATAGTTGTTTTAGCCACTCTGTAAAATAGTGCATTTTTGGTTCATAGTTTGCAAATATTTCCATTGTTTTATTTTCGTTATACAAAACATTTCTTAAAACTGCATATTGATAACAATCATTATATTTAATATTTGGATCATTATATTTATCTTGTGCAAGTCTTGCTCCTTGCATCAATTTATCAATGTCGATTCCTGCTACAGCTATTGGCAATAATCCAACTGCAGTTAAAACTGAGAATCTTCCCCCTACATTGTCAGGGATAACAAATTTTTCATACCCTTCATTATCAGATAAAGTTTTTAGGGCCCCTCTTTTTTTGTCAGTTGTTACATATATTCTGCTTCTTGCTTCATCAATTCCGTATTTATTTTCTAAAATCTCTCTAAAAATTCTAAAGGCAATAGCAGGCTCAGTTGTTGTTCCAGACTTAGATATGACATTTATAGAAAAATCCTTGTCTGATAATACTTCAATTAAATCATTAATATAATTTGGGCTTAAATTATTTCCTACATACAATATTTGAGGTGCTTTTCTTTGCTTCTCTGATTGTAATGATGAAAAATTACTACTCATTGCTTCAATTACTGCTCTTGCGCCTAAATATGAACCTCCTATACCTATTACGAGCAAAATATCAGATGATTTTTGTATCTTTATTGCTGATTTTTTTATTCTATCAAACTCTTCTTTATCATAGTTTTCTGGTAATTTTAACCATCCAACAAAATCATCTATATCATCTGCTCTCCTATGTAAATCCTTATGTATATTTTCAACCTTTTCTTTGTATTCCATAATTTGTTTCTTATCAATTCCGCTCTTTTCATAATCAATTTTAATGTTTACCATATTAAAAAACCTTCTTCCTTTATAATAATTAATAATTTTTTTAATACTTTTTATGAAATATTTTACAATTTAAAGTATTAGTCTTAAAATTATTATTTCCTATTTTATAATAAAGAAAAAGAAATAGCAAGACATTTCTTGCTATTTCATAGAATTTGTTTAAAACTTTTATTATTTTTTCGCGCTTTCTTGATCTACTTCTACTACTTGTATTTCTTCTATTTCTAC
>CANQFW010000070.1 GCA_947599995.1 uncultured Clostridia bacterium | reverse complement strand
GAAAAATGGTCTATAATTAATGTTTTATATTAAAATTAGTGATTTAAAATGTAGTAATAGTAGGAACATATGAATGTACAAATGCAACTGTAATAGTCTAATATCGTAAAAAATGTTTACTTATACATAATTAAAAAATTGAAAAGTCGTAATTTATATGTTATTATATTATTATATTATTATGAAGAAAGAAGGAAAGAGCAAAGTGAAGGGAGATTTCGAAAAAGTATCTGCAAATGAAGATAATATAAAATATAAAAATATGATTTCTAGAGAAAAAGAATTATACAGAAATAATCTTGATTTAAGATCGGAATTTGAGAGAGACTATACAAGAATAATACATTGCACAGCTTATAGGAGATTAAAGCATAAAACTCAAGTTTTTTTCTCGCCAGAGAATGACCATGTATGCACGAGGATAGAACATGTTACTCATGTTGATTCAATTAGTTATACGATTGCAAAGTATTTAGGGTTAAATACAGAGCTAACAAAGGCAATTTCAATAGGGCATGATCTAGGACACAGTCCATTTGGTCACCAGGGAGAAAAAATACTTTCAAAAATTTCTGAAAGAGATTTAGGAAAGAAATTTTGGCATGAGCAAAATGGACTTAATTTGGTCGATAATATTGAATTATTGGAAGACAGAGAAGGATATAAGCAAAATATGAGTCTAACTTATGCAGTAAGAGATGGAATAATTTCTCATTGTGGAGAAGTAGATCAAAGTGTTATAAAGCCTAGAGAAGAGTATATAGATTTAAATGAATATAAAAGACCAAACCAATATGCACCATATACATGGGAAGGATGCGTGGTTAAAGTTGCAGATAAAATATCTTACATAGGCAGAGATATAGAAGATGCGATAAAACTTGGAATATTGGATGAAAAGTTAGAGGAATTATATAAAATTTTGAATTTTAGCCAAACTAAGAAAATAAATAACAGTTCTATTATAAATAAATTGGTATTGGATTTAGTTTTAAATTCGTCTGTAGAAAAAGGTTTATGTTTTTCGAAAGAAGCTGTAAATATGATGGATAAAATAAAGGCTTTCAATTATAAAAATATATATTTGAATGAAAGACTCAAACCCGCAAATAGATAT
Source organism: uncultured Clostridia bacterium (assembly GCA_947599995.1). Lineage (GTDB taxonomy): Bacteria > Bacillota > Clostridia > TANB77 > CAG-508 > CAG-269. The sequence goes on along the minus strand of CANQFW010000070.1, from coordinate 5,712 downwards.
TTTGAGATTGTTATTAATGAATTATATGATAATCTATCTAAATTTTATGATGGAGAAAATACATTACAAAGATTAAAAGAATCAAGCAATAATTATCCTAAATTTATTAATACTTTTATTCATTGGATACAAAATTATTGGAATTTGATGCATAGTAGTAAGACGAAATTAAAGAATAAGGTTGTTTTTGATATGTCAAGAAAAGAAGATTATAATAATGCTATTATTTATTATATATCAGGAATGACAGATAAGTTTGCTATGGATATGTATAATGAGATAATTAGTTTTTAAATATAACATATATAATAACATGTATATTAACCATTTACCTATAATGGTAAATGGTTAATATACAAAGTCAATATAAAATACTATTCCCACTCAATAGTAGCAGGTGGTTTTGAAGTGATATCGTAAACGACTCTATTTACATGGCTCACTTCATTAACAATTCTACTAGAAACTTTTTCTAAAACATCATATGGAATTTTGCTCCAGTTGCCTGTCATAAAATCAGTTGTTTCTACTGCACGTAAAGCAACAGTGTAGTCATAAGTTCTTTCATCACCCATGACTCCAACGGATCTTAAGTTAGTTAATACCGCGAAATACTGATTGATGTTTTTGTGTAATCCAGCTTTATCAATTTCTTCTCTAAATATACTATCAGCGTCTTTTAAAATATTTAATTTTTCGTCTGTAACATCTCCAATTATTCTAATTGCTAAGCCCGGTCCAGGAAATGGTTGTCTATAAACTAGATTTTCTGGAATACCCAGTTCTAATCCGGTTTTACGAACTTCGTCTTTAAATAGGTTTCTTAAAGGTTCAATAATTTCCTTAAAATCAACATAGTCTGGAAGACCACCTACATTGTGATGACTTTTTATAACAGCACTTTTTCCAAGCCCACTTTCTATAACATCTGGATAGATGGTTCCTTGTACAAGAAAGTCAACAGCTCCGATTTTTTTTGCTTCAGTCTCGAAGACTCTTATAAATTCTTCTCCAATAATTTTACGCTTTTTTTCAGGATCTGTTACTCCTGCAAGTTTTTCTAAAAATCTATCCTTTGCATCAACTCTGATAAAGTTTAAATCATAATTTTGGGTGAAAATTTTCTCCACTTCGTTACTCTCATTTTTCCTAAGCAAACCATGATCTACAAAAATGCATGTTAGATTTTTACCAATGGCTTTGCTAAGTAATACAGCTGCGACTGATGAATCAACTCCACCTGATAAGGCGCATAAAGCTTTTTTATTTCCAATTTTTTCTCTTAAAGATTTTATAGAGTCTTCTACAAACGATGACATTTTCCAATCACCAGAGCAATTACATATGTTGTATAAAAAGTTTTTAATAACTTTTATACCATTAATAGAATTATTTACTTCTGGATGAAACTGAATGCCATAAAACTTTTTTTCTTTATTTTCCATAGCAGCATTAGGGCAAGAAGCAGTAAAACCAATGTTTTCAAATCCCTCTGGTAAAGTTTCAACAAAGTCGGTATGACTCATTAAAAATACATTAGTATCTTCAAGTCCTTCAAATATATATGATGTATTATCAATTTTTACATCTGTCTCGCCGTATTCCCTTGTATCCGCATGGCTTACCTTTCCACCTAAAGTATGTGTCATAAGTTGCATTCCATAACAAATTCCTAAAATAGGTACACCTAAATCGAATAATCCTTCTGCACATTTTGGAGCATTCTCACCGTATACACTAGATGGTCCACCTGTAAAAATAATTCCCTTTGGATTTTTATTTTTTATTTCATCTAAAGAAATATTAAATGGAACTACTTCTGAGTACACATTGCATTCTCTTACTCTACGTGCAATTAATTGATTATATTGTCCGCCAAAATCTAGTATTAATATTAGTTCTTTTGATTCCATATATCCTCCTAAAAACAATTTTATATTATTTTATTATAATTTTTTTGAAAAGTAAAGTAAAAAAGATAAACTTCTAAAATTTAGAGTCACTAGTTAATGTTTTATATTAAACAAGGCCATTTAAAATGCACTAATATTAATCAGTTCAAACAAACTTCTAATAGTAATTTATCTATATGTTTTTTCATAAAATGTCTTGAATTTTAGACTACATTATAGTAAAATATTGCAAGAAAGAAGGTTGTTAATATGTTAAAAGAAAAATTGATGGATGACTTAAAATTAGCGATGAAGAATAAAGATGTAGTAAGGAAGAATACTGTTCAAATGGTAAGAGCAGGAATTTTGCAAATTGAAAAGGATAAAGGAATACAAGTAGATGATGATAAAATAATAGAAATGATAGCAAAAAGTGTCAAAGGTAAAAAAGATGCTTTAAAAGATTTCGAAAAAGCTGCAAGACAAGATTTAATAGAACAAACAAAACAAGAAATATCAATATTAGAAGAATATTTACCAAAGCAACTAAATAAGGAAGAAATAAAAGAAATTGTATGTGAAATTATAAGTAATTTGGGAGCAACTTCTATGAAAGATATGGGACCTGTTATGAAAGAAGCCAAAGCTAAAATTGGTGCGAGTGCAGATGGGAGAACAATTAATGAGGTCGTAAAAGAATTATTAGAAGCATAACTAAATAAATTATATCAAAAAATGATATTTTAGAAGATTTAAATTTTGAAAAAAATAAATTAATCTGTTGAAATTGTGTAAAAATAATGAATGGATGTAATTAAAGATGAAATGAGGAATTTAATTGACAAAACTATTTAGAAAGTTTATTATATTAGGAATTTTAATTGGAATAGTGTTATCAATTTTAAATTACAAAAAAATACACAGAAATATATTAATGAGATTTTATACGAAGGAATATCAATATTATGTAGAAAAATATTCAAATGAATACGAGGTAGATTCAAACTTAATATTTGCAATAATAAAAGCAGAAAGTAACTTTAATGAAAGTGCTGTTTCAAATAAAGATGCAAAAGGGTTAATGCAGCTTATGTATCCAACAGCTGTTGATGTTGCTAAAGTTTTGGATGTAGAAATTGATGAAGAAAAAGTGCTTGAACCCCAGTACAACATTATGATTGGAACTAAATACATGTCTATGTTATTTAACAAGTATCAAAACGCAGGATTAGCTTTGGCGGCATACAATGCTGGTAGTGGAAATGTTGATAAATGGATTACAGAGGGAACAATAGATGTAAATGGAGCAAATATAGAAAATATTCCATATAAAGAAACTAATAACTATGTAAGAAAAATATTAAGAAATTATCATATATATAAAGAAATATATGCTTAAAAATTTTAAGAAAAAAATCTACGAAGATTAAATACAATTAATATAAGTATTTAAGAGGTGATAAAATATGTTGTTTTTAGATGATATAAGAAATATAACTAAAGAATGCGATTTATATAAACATATAAAAAAAACAGGGCTGAATTTAGAAAAATTAATTGAAGTACAATATGCGAAAAAGAAAAGCCTAACACAAATTTTAGATGAAATCGCGAATATAAATGTTGATGAAATGAATTTAAATAATACAAAAAATTTACTTGACATGATAGAAGAAATTAAAAGTGTGTTAGATAGGATCAATGATAATATAGATGGAGCAAGAAACCTTTTAGACGAGATAAATAATATTATTGCTCGAATAGATAATATGATTTCTGATAAAACAAGTGACGAGCTATTAAGTAAAGATATAAATTATATTTATATGCTATATATAGAAAAAGCTAATGTTATAGAAGATACTAATTTAGTTTATGAGAGTATTGTTATAAAAACGTGTGAATATATTTTTTCTGCTATTTCTAATAGCAATGTGAAAGAAAATACTATTAAAGAAAAAACTAAATATATTTCTAAAGAGGATGATAATGAAAAAAATCAAAGTCAAGAATGTAATGACAAAGTAAAAGAAATTGTAAAAGAAGCTAAAGAAGAAATACGTAGTGAAAAAATAAATAATGATATAAAAAAGAGTAATAAAGATAAGAAGATAAAAAAACTCAGAGATAATAATACATTAAAAATTTCAGAAAAACAAAACAAGGTTTTTTTACCGTATAAGATTTTTGAATTAGAGGATATATTAAAAGCAAATCCAGATGAATATAGTTCTATGGAAGATGTCATAAAAGAAGAGTATGTAGTTCCTTTAGACAAATATAAAAATGTAGCATTTTCTAGATTTAAGGAAGCGTATAATTTAATGAGAGTAAAAGAGAAGTCATCTTTTTCAGAAGCTTTAAATTTAGCTATGGAGGTTACATTAAAAAGTGATTTAAATCCTGCTGTAATAACCGCATGTAGAGATTTACATGAACTAGATACGTATTTGGATTGTTTAGAAAAAAACGATTTAGATAAATTTAATTATTTTAATATAGAATATGAAATTTCACCTAGTATAAAGAAATAAATATTACAGTTTAGATGCAGTGACAAAATTTTTTCTAAATCGGTAGACTAAGTTAAAATGTTATGTTAAAATAGAATAGAAAATACCAATAAATTAAGAAGAGGATGAAGAAATGATTGTACTAAGTATTATAGAAATAATATTACTGATAGGGGTCTTCATTTGGATATATATTTTATATCAAAATAAAAAAGAAAAAAGCATGAGAAAAGCACGTATTGTACTAATCTCTATGACAATATTAATAGTGATAACGCAGTTTTACATACATAAAACTATTTTAAATAAAAAAGAAATAATACCGGCAAGTCAAGTAGACACGGTTGCACCTATTATTGTACTAAATGGAGAAAAAGAGGTGAAATTCAGACAAAATACAAGGTATATTGAGCCGGGATATACAGCAACTGATGACCAAGATGGAAATATAACAGATAAAGTAAAAGTTGAAAGAGAGAAAGTAGCAGATGACAAATACGATTTACGTTATTCAGTAACAGATTCAGCGGGCAATAAATCAGAAGTACAAACAAGAACAGTTATAGTGGAAAAAAATTTGGAGAAAGATAAAAGTAGCTCTTCTACTGCAAATAAAGCTGGAGTAATATATTTAACATTTGATGATGGACCAAGCTTAGATATTACGCCACAAGTTCTAGATATTTTAAAAGATGAGGATATAAAGGCAACATTTTTTGTATTAAACTATGGAGAAACAAAAGAATATTTAATAAATAGAATTGTAAATGAGGGACATACAATAGGAATACACGGATTCTCACATGAATATCAAGAGATATATGTTTCAGACGAAGCCTATATGAATAATATTACAAGATTACAAGAAAAAATAAAAGCTACAACGGGAATTACAACTAAATATACAAGATTTCCTGGAGGAAGTTCAAATACTATAAGCAAAAAGTATTCACTTGGAATTATGACAAGACTTACCCAAAGATTACTTGAAGAGGGATATAAATATTATGACTGGAATGTGTCTGTAGAGGATGCAGGAAGTTCAAAAACGAAAGAAGAAGTTTATAATACGTATGTAAGTCAGCTTAGCAAATCTAGAGCTAATATTGTTCTTATGCATGATTTTACCAAAAATAATAAAACTTTAGATGCACTTAGAGATATGATCCATTATGGAAAGGAGAATGGATATACTTTTGAAAAAATAGATGATGACACTCCCATGATTACCCATGGAGTTAATAATTAAAGAATATATTACCAAAATGACCTTATAATAAAAATAAGGTCATTTATTTCCTACTCTA
>CANQFW010000069.1 GCA_947599995.1 uncultured Clostridia bacterium | reverse complement strand
TCTTTTTTAAACCGTCCAAAAAGCTTTTATAAATATATTTATAAAAGCTTTTTTTATATTCTAGGAAAGTCATCATTGAAAATAATATACTTTCCGTAGAAGATAAATATGCAGAGCTAAGATTTTCTTAGCAGTTTAGACTACTTAGAAAATCTTAATTCCGTTTTTTTCAGCTTAACAATAATTAAAGTATCAAGACATTACTATGTGAACTTTATTTTATTTATTCCTCTTCAAAAAATCTTCTAAATTCATGTGAACCTATTTTTTCTTTTACTAATAGTTCTTCTGCAACTGCAATTAGTTTATCCATGTGATCTTTAATGATTGTTTGAGCATCTCTATATGCTGTGTCTATTAATTTTTTAACTTCGCTTCCGATTTTGTCTCCCATATCTTTTCCAAATAATTCAAGTGGATATTCCCCATTTTCATCTCTTAAAGATATTGGTCCAATATTGTCATTCATTCCATATTTTATAACCATATCTCTTGCTATTTGAGTTGCTACTTCTATGTCGTTGCTAGCTCCTGTTGAAATATCGTCAAGTGCTATTTTTTCAGCTGCTCGTCCTCCAAGTAAAGCTATTAATTTTTCTTCCATTTCTGTTTTAGAGATATATGTTTTATCTTCATCTGTTTTATACATTGTATATCCACCAGCCATGCCTCTTGGTATTATTGATATCTCCTTAACTTTTGATTGTGTAGGTAGATACCAACTAACAACAGCATGTCCAGCTTCATGGTAGGCAGTCAATTTTCTGTCTTTATCTGTAATTACTCTGTTACGCTTTTCCAATCCTACTGTTACTTTCTTAACTGCTTCTTCTATATCTTCATTTCTGATTGCCTCATGTTCTTTTTTGGTTGCAATTATTGCTGCTTCGTTTAAGATATTTGCAAGCTCAGCTCCTGTAAATCCAGATGTATCTTCTGCAATACTTTCTAAAGACACATCTTCTGCTAGTTTCTTTTGTTTACTATGAATTTTTAGTATTTCTTCTCTTCCTCTTAAATCTGGTGCAGGAATTGTTATTTGTCTATCAAATCTTCCTGGCCTTAAAAGAGCTTTATCTAACATTTCTGGCCTATTTGTTGCAGCTAATACTATTATTGTCTCCTCTGTTGAAAATCCGTCCATTTCAACTAAAAGTTGATTTAATGTTTGGTTATTTTCAGATTCTGCTCCTGAATTTGTTGTTCTTCTTGAACCGATAGCATCTATTTCGTCAATAAAAACAATACATGGTGCTAGCTTTCTTGCTTTTTCAAATAATTTTCTAACTCTTGATGCTCCAAGTCCTGCAAACATCTCAATAAATTCTGAACCACTCATAGAAATAAAAGGAACATCGGCTTCTCCTGCAATTGCCTTTGCAATTAATGTTTTTCCTGTTCCAGGGTTACCATATAGTAAAACTCCTTTTGGAATTTTTGCTCCCATATCAGTAAATTTCTTAGGATGTTTTAAAAATTCTACTAATTCTACGAGCTCTCCTTTTTCTTCTTCCAATCCCGCAACATCGTCAAATTTTATCTTAGTCTTTCTTTCTGTTTCGTTATAAATTTCACCTTTATCTCCCAATCCTTGCATTCTAAATATTATAATAAATAATGCAAGCATTATAGCTGTTGGCAAGAAAGAAACTATATATGATGGAATTTGAGAAATTATGCTCCTGCTTTTTTGAATTAATTCTATTTCATTTCCTTCCTCAACTTTCTTTTGTATTAATTCAATAAAGGCTTGTGTGTTTGGAACAATTGCTGTTTTTTCAAGATCTTGTTTTTTCTCTTCCTCAGACTTTTGCTCATTTTCAGTAATATTTTCTGTAGATTCTACTTTATTTTCTTCGTCAGTAGTATTTTCACCTTCATCTTTTTTTTCAGGGTTATCTTTTTCCTCTTCTGAATCTGTTATTTTATTTTTCAATGTTACTTTTACTGTTGTGCTTCCTGTGATCATCTCAATTTTTTCTACATTTTGACTTGAAATTTGTTTTATTAAATCTGTATATGCAAGTACATTATCTTTATCATTACTTGAATCAATTAATTGTATTGCAATTATTATAGAACATACAACTATTGCTACAAACATAATTATTCCATAAATTATATTTTTCCCATTGTTTTTATTTTCTTTGTTGTTATCTTTATTTTTATCTGGCATTCTACTTCTTCCTTTCATATATTTTAAGCATTTGAACCTTGCTCTTCTCCATTTCCTACATCTTCTTTTTGCTCATTTTCGTCCTTATTTTCTTTTTCTTTCTTTTCTTGCTTTTCTTGCTTATCTTCTTCATTTTTCTTCTCTTTTTCTTCTTCATATGCCCTTTTCTTTTTTTCTTCTATAACTTTCATAAGTTCTATTTGTTGCTTTATTAAATCTGTTCTTATCATAAATATTGCTGCAGCTAAACATATATATGCAATTGATGTATACATTACATCAAAATATTTTATTTTGAAATTTGCAAGCAATAATAAACCTTCATATACAAGTCTTAATATAATAGATATTGTTATTGCATATGTTGACATATTAAAAATAGCCCTGTATTTCATCTTAATTTTTGTAATAAAGCATGTTAACAATCCAAATAATGAAAGCATTAGTATATCTACCAATGTTACTATGAAATAAGATATAAATATGCTAATAAAAGAAGCAATTACAAATATAACGTTTAGCGTTTTTATATCATACATACTAAATGTGTGTTCTAATTCCTGTTTTTGAGTGTCATCTAGACTAACATTTAGAGCACTTTGAAATTTTTCAAAATAGCTTAAATCATCAGTATCATCTCCAAAAGTATTGTTTATATAAATAAATAATATTATTGTAAGAGCAATACTAAATATTATCATTAATTCAGCTAAATATAAAATTGCTTTTGGCACTCCTAAAGCAGACATTTCTGGATAATTTTCGAACTTAGTTATAGAATACCAAACTTTTTTAAAAAAATTATAATCTTTAGTATATTTTTTATTATTTTGTAAATCTTGAGAGTTCATTTATCTATACTCCCTTCTTATTTTACTATCTACATACATAGGATTCACTTCTAATTTCACCTCATCATTTATTTTTACATTTTTCCCTGTAATATCAACAGTTACATGATACATTCCAAGTCTCCCTAGAACTTTACATTTTTCACCATTAATTTCTACATAAATGCCTTCATTCTTGAAGAAATTTTTTGTATCTCTTACAATATATCTTAATTTATCAATGGGTCTAAACATATCTTTATCAACTTTTACATTAAAACCATCTGCATAGCCACATGGTACTTGTGCTACTATCATATCTTTTTTTGTAGTATAACTATTTGAATATCCAATATTATACCCTTTAGGAATCTTTTTTATTTCTGCAACATTAGATTTTAAATATGCTACTTTTTTTAACCCATAAATATTTGGAATAGCTATTCTTCCTAAAAACGCTGAACCAATTCTAGCAGCTGAAAGTCTCATCGATTTATATCTTAGGAAACCTGAAGAATTACATATGTGAAGTATTCCTGTCTCTATTTTGTTTTCTTTTAGAAATTCTACAACATCTATAAATCTAGTAAATTGCTCTTCTGTAAATTTGTTTTTTTCATAAAAAGCTATAGAAAAATGTGAAAAAGTTCCTTCAATTTTTATATTTTTTAAATCTTTCAAAGCATCTACAATTTCTTCTTTATTTGAATATAAAAATCCATATCTACCAAAACCAGTATCTATTTTTATATGTGCCTTTACATTCTTATTCTGTCTTTCTGCCTCTTCTTCAATTAATTGAATTTGTTCTTTTGAATCAATTGTAAGTGTTATATCATTTTCTATTAAAAGCTCTATTTCTCTTTTTATATTTGTTGCGGAAAGCATTAAAATATTTTTTTGTATACCCGCTTTTCTTAATTCTATGGCTTCCTCAGTAGTTGACACCGCAAGAATATTTATTCCATTTTCTATTAAGAATTTGGAATACTCTATCAAACCCAATCCATAGCCGTTTCCCTTTACTACAGCAATTATTTTTAGTGGCTTATTATCTGCACACCTTCCTGTTTCTTCTGCAATTTTTTTTATTTGCCTTATATTATGTTTTAGTAGGTCTTTTTCTACTATTAATGATTTCAAATTTTACACCTTCCTTTTTTGTGGGTGGGGACAGGGATTTTTAAATTTTAGTTTTAAAGCTCTTAATTCTCTAAAAGTTTTCTCTGAAAACTTGTACAATTTATATGTTAGTGGTTTAAATGCAATATATGCCTCACCCAAAAACTCCGTATATTCTGCGCCAAATCCTTTTTTAAATCTGTATAAACCATTGCTATCATCTGCTATTCCAGGTACTCCTCTTAGGTCATATATATCACTTTTATTTTGTAGTGCAAGCTTAATCATTTCCCATTGAAGCAAATAGTTTGGCATTAAATTTCTATGTTCATTACTACTTGCTCCATATAAATACCATGTTTTATTTCCATACATAATTGGTATAACACCTGATATTGGTTTTCCCTCATAGTATGCCATTAAAATTTTCATATGTTCTGGTCCAAGCTCATCATACATTTTTTCAAAATATTCAAGTGGTCTTATTATAAAACCATCTCTTTTTCCTGTTGTTACCATTATTTTATGAAAATCTTTTAAATCTTCCTTCGTACCATCTTTAACCGTTACACCTTTTTTTGTTGCTAAACGTACATTATATCTTGTTTTTGAGTGAAAGTTTTTAAATATTTCATCTTCTGTCTTTCCCTTTACATCTAACCTAAACACATATCTTGGTTGTATTTCTTCTCTAAAATTTTTAGCATCGTCTTTTATTTTATAGCCGAGTTCTAACATTAAATCTTTAAACTCTTTATCATTACTTTTTATATCTGGCTCAATTCTTAAAACTATTGCTTTATATTTTTTTGCAAGTTCTTTTGCCCCTTCAGTTAGCTGACTTAGAACTTCTTTATTGTGAATATCACAAATCGGTCCTCTTGGTGAATACATTATGTTTCCAAAAATTGGTATTTTTCTAACCCATACAGTAAGTGAACCTATTATTTTCTTGTCTTTATCTTCTGCAAGTATGACTTCTGTTTTCCAGCTTGTTTTTACTTTCGACCATTCTAAAGATTGCTGAAAATTACATCTCTCATTTGTTTCTAAAAATTTTGTAAATTCTTCTTCGTCTGATTTATTTGTTAATATTCTCATATTTTTTAGTATATGTTAGTTATAAAAATACTAACATAACTTCCTCCTTACCTTTTATTCTTATCTTATTTTTCTGTTTTATTATTTTTTTATAAAAAATTTGCTATATTTTTTGGCACTTTGTATTATATACTAAATGACTGCATTTTTCAATAATATATAAAAAAAAATTGCTTAATATTTAAGTTTAAGAGTAAATTCCAGATTTGTTTTAAAATTGGAATTTATTTTTAAACTTAAAGTTCTGCAAAAAATATACGTATCAAAATTATCAGTATAAAAGAACAAAAGCGGACATTATTAACATTTTCGCTATTTATGACATTTTAAAGTCCGCGTCTTTGTTCGTCCGCGAAAAATTGTATAACAATTTTTCTGTGGAATGCTTTATATTATAGGAAGTTCAGAGAACTTTCCTATAATATAAAAAAGATGTTTTTATAGAACATTAAATTCCATAAAAACATCCAGACTGGTGGAGGTGAGGGGAGTTGAACCCCTGTCCACTACACCTTCCATGCAAACTTCTCCGAGTGCAGTTTATTCTTTGTTTTCATTTTAATTACGCAAATAAACATGCTTAATTAAAATATAGCTTTTAATTACCCACTACTTTCAAAGCAAAAAGTAGCTTCGTTTCCTACTATTTATGACACCTTTTATAGAAGCGTAGGTCAACTATTAAGGCGTAGCTGCACTTAGGCAGCTAATGCTAATTCTTCTTTATCAGCGTTTATATTTATTTTCGCTTTTTTATAGTGGCCGAAGCGACCATCCACTACTCGCTATTTACACTTCTAGTGTAATGTCGAAACCATTACACCCCCATATACAGATTTTTTACTTATACTTTTGTATTTAATTTTAAGTTTTGGCCTATTAGGTTTAAAATGCTTAACTTACTTTTGTTATATTATTACTATTGCTTTAGACCCTGCGTCATAAGACACAAGGCCTAATAGCAAATATTATTTTTAAGTTTATTACCACTTTTATATCTTTATGCTTTTTTATTCTTCTACTTCAGGTATGAAACTAGATCTTAGACAAATTATAGGCGATATTTGCTGGCTTATGCTATAATGCATTGCACTCAAATTTTCTGATTCACCAATATAGCAAACATAATGAGCGACATAAGAAGAAGGAGAAGCAAGCCACCAGGTACCACCTTGCAATTTATTTTTTCCACAATACATGCTATTATATTCTGTGTAATTTAGACTATCTGCTATAGTAGCACAAGAACTTGGCTCCACATTATCTAATTTATATTTATATCCAGGGTAATCTGTTGCACTGTATTCTTCACCTAGCGTATGAGCTCCCTGCACATTCTTAAAAGCTTCGTTATATGACTTTATATACATCTCTACACTTGGTCCACCTATTACATACCTTGCTGCCTTTGAATCGTAATATGAACTCCATGGCAATAATTTTGTTGCTTCTTCATTTATATTTTTCTCATTTACTGGTGAGCATAAGTATGCTGCTGCTATTTCATTACTATTCCAGTCGTTTTCTATTTCTACACTTCCTCTTTCTTTTGCCCAATCTTTATTCATTATCCTTACCTTGTTTTCTTCCTTATCGTATGATCCAGAATTTACAGCATAAGATGAGTCACTATAATCTGCTTTTAAGTATATTGAATTTGCTCCAT
>CANQFW010000068.1 GCA_947599995.1 uncultured Clostridia bacterium | reverse complement strand
TATTTTGTACTTCTGATTTTTTTCGAGCTGTAGATGAAGACTTAGAATTAGTTTTCTTTGAAGCCTCTGAAATGTTCGGACTTTTTATACCTTTTGAAACATTTTTATTTTGTTTATTTAAGGCTTTCTGTGCGGATGTTTTAGTAGTTTTTGAGCTTGAAGAATTTTCTTTTGTTTTTGAAACTTTTTTATTAGCTACTGCACTCTTCTTTTGTCCTACTTTAGAGGTAGATTTTTTAAAAGTCTCTTCATCATTTAATATTTCTTTTGTTTTTCTTGCCATAATTTTATCCTCCCAAGTTATTTTTATTCTTTTAATATCCTATAATAAAATTGAAATAAATTCAATAGTTTTTAGAGAAATTTTAAAATAAAACATTAACGCAGAATTTAATAGTATAAATTTATTTATTTTATATATTGAATTTAAAAGATTAATATGATAATATATACATGTGGAGGAATAAAGAAAAATGAGTTTTGTTGTAGCAGTAGATGGACCAGCTGGTAGCGGTAAGGGAACCATTACAAAAAGAATAGAAAAAGAAATGGGGCTAATAAATTTAGATACAGGAGCAACCTATAGGTGTGTTGCATTAGAAGTTTTAAGAAAAGGTTATGGTTTAGATGAAGAAGAAAAAATAGCAGATTTAATAGACAAAATGAAAATTGAAATTGAAAATGAAGGAGAAGTAGATAAAGTATTTCTAAATGGAGAAGATGTAAGCAAAAAAATAAGAGAAATGGAAGTAACTCAAATAGTATCTAATGTATCTGCTATTATAAAAGTTAGAGAAAAATTAGTAAATCTTCAAAGAAAATTAGCAGAAGGTAAAGATGTAATTGTGGAAGGAAGGGATATAGGAACAGTTGTATTTCCAAATGCTAATTTAAAGATATATTTAGATGCAAATGAAGAGGTGAGAGCTCAAAGAAGATTTAAAGAAAACCAAAAGCAAAATATAGAGTCAAACTTTGAAGAGGTTTTGAAAAATATAAGAAAAAGAGATGAATTGGATAAAACAAAAAAAGTTGGAGCATTAAAAAAAGCTACTGATGCAATTGTAATAGATACATCTTATTTAAGTATAGATGAAGTTGTAGAAAAGATAAAAGTCTTAATAAAAGAAAAAATGGGAAGAGGATAAAGAAAAATACTCACCAAAAAAATGGTGAGTATTTTTTAAATGGATTTTGTTATCAACCATTCATACGGTTATAACTGCAATGTTCTTTAAGATAATTGTGAGCAGAATTAGTTATTAGCACCACAGGATAACCATAAACGTAATCATCAGATGCATTTTCAATTGGTACCAATATGATTTCTTGGGGAGATTCATTGAAAAGCAGATGATATATCTTAGAGATTAAATGTTCAATTTTAGAAAAACCAAGTAATTTTTCAGGTATTTTAATCTCTGTTTTTTCAGTTTTGGCAGTTAATATACTACCATTACTGCCATTGAGAAAAAGCGTAAAGCTCTTATCTCCGTGGGATTGCTCACTCTTAAGGAACGTTTTTTTTCTTTCTGCATTCTGGATCATTGGCTTGGATCCCCTTTCTTTATAGATATAAAATTAATTATACTATAGTTTTACATAAATGTCAATAGAACTCATCATAAAAATCATAGATTTTGTAAAGAAAAAACGACATTTTGCGACTTTAATATTTTTTTTATGTAACTAAAAAATTAATAAATAGTTGTCTATAAAATAATTAATATTAATAAAAAAATGTATTGTAAATATGATAAATCTCTTTTACATTAAGTGATTCACGAATTATTTTGTACGCCCCATTCACTCATTCAAAAAACTCTTGCAAAATTCCGCAAAGTCTTATATAATATAAGAAATTTGATTTTATATTATTGAAAGGAAAGAAAAACATTGAATAAAACAAAAAGAAAAATATTTGAAACTTCAATGAAATTATTTGCACAAAAAGGTTATGAAGCAACAAGTATAGAAGAAATTACGGCAATGGTAGGTGTTGCAAAAGGTACATTATACTATCATTTTTCGAGTAAAGAAGAAATATTTTTGTTTTTAGTATCTGAGGGGGTAAAACTTTTACAAAATAGCATAGAAATTAAGACTTCAAAATATGAAAATTATATAGATAAACTAAAAGCAATAATATTAATACAAATAAAGATTGTAAACAAATATGAAGAAATAATAACTATTCTACTTAGTCAGTTTTGGGGAAATGAGCAAAGAAATCAAAGATGTAAAGAATACATTTGTAATTATATAAATAGAATAGAAGAAATTGTAAAAGAAGGAATTGAAGCAGGGCAAATAAAAAATGGAGATACAAAAATTATAGCTTCAGAAATATATGGATTAATATGTTCTACAATGATGTATAAAACAAATAATAAAGAACAATTTAATGTTATGAATGTTTATAATCAGTATGAGAATACAATTATAAAAGGTTTAAGAGCATAATGAAAGGAAAAAATAAAATGGGTTTAAATAGCGAAATGAAATTTAATAATTTAAAAGAAATGCTAAAGCAGTCAGTTGAAGAGCATGGTGATAGACCAGCTTTCTATTTAGATGGAACATCTCTAGAAAATTCTAAAATAATGACATATAATGAATTGAAAAAAAATATAGATTACCTTGGAACAGCTTTAATAGAAATGGGACTTAAAAATAAGAGAATTGCTATAATAAGTGAAAATAGATATGAATGGGAAATTGCCTATTTAGCAATAGTATGCGGGGCAGGTGTGGTAGTTCCATTAGATAAGGCACTTCCAGAAAACGAAATAGAAAGTTTAATTGTAAGAGCAGAAGTTGAAGCAATATTCTATTCTGCAAAATACAATGAAGCTATGTCAAATATTCAAAAAAAGGGAAACACAAAAATAAAATACTTTATTTCAATGGACTTGGAAAAAAGTGATTTTAATAAATACTCTCAAAAAGAAATTATAAAAAAGGGAAAAGAGCTATTAGAAGGTGGAAACACGGAGTTTGTAGATAGCGAAATAAATAATGAAACTATGTCAATAATGCTTTTTACATCTGGAACAACAAATATGTCTAAAGCAGTAATGCTGTCACATAAAAATATATGCACAAACATTTTAGATATAACAAAATGTTTTGATGTTAACTGCCAAGATAGAATGCTATCATTTTTACCACTTCATCATACTTTTGAATGTACAGTAGGGTTCTTATACCCAATTTCTGTAGGGTGCTCTATAACATTTTCAAAGGGAGTAAGACATCTTGGCGAAGAAATGAAAAACTTTAAAATAACTGTAATGATATCTGTTCCAGTTATGATGGAAAAAATTTATGAGAAAATTATAAAGGGAATAGAAAAAAAAGGAAAATTAGAAACAGTAAAAAGAGGTATTAAGATATCAAATGCATTACAGAAAGTGGGGATAGACGTTAGAAAAAAATTATTTAAAGAGATACATGAGAACCTTGGTGGTTCATTAAGAATTGCGGTTGCAGGAGGAGCAGCATTAGATCCAAAGGTTCAAAAAGGATTTAATGATTTAGGCATAAATGTTTCTCAAGGCTATGGACTAACAGAAACGTCACCAGTAATTAGTGCAGAATATATGAAAAAAAGAAAACTTGGATCTATTGGTAAAAAAATGCCAAGCATTGAAGTAAAAATAGATGAGCCAGACGCAGAAGGTGTAGGAGAAATTTTAGTAAAAGGTGATAGTGTAATGCTTGGATATTATGACAATGATGAAGCAAATGCTGAAAGCTTTACAGAAGATGGATGGTTTAGAACTGGAGATTTAGCTAAAATAGATAAAGATGGATATATTTATATATCAGGTAGAAAGAAATTTGTTATAGTTCTTAAAAATGGTAAAAACGTTTACCCAGAAGAAATAGAATCACTAATAAATAAATCGGAGTTAGTTATAGAGTCAATGGTATATGGAATGCCAGAAGATGATGGCGATGTCACAATAAGTGCTAAAGTTGTATATAATAAAGATTACATAAAGGAAAAATATGGAGAAATGGAAGAAAAAGATATACATGCCATGATTTGGAAAGAAATTAAGGAAATCAATAGAACTATGCCAAAATATAAGTACGTTAAAAATTTAATTGTAACAGATGAAGAGATGGTAAAAACTACTACATTAAAGATAAAAAGAAAGGTTGAAATGGAAAAAATATTACAGAAAAAGCAGTAAATAGGCTGACGTAATATTCCTGTAATATTATTGTAATAAAAATGTAAAGAAAAAGCTTGCGTAAAAAACTTGTAGTTTTTTGCATTTTGGTGTATAATCAAAGTATATTATGTAATAAACAAAGGAGGGAAGTTTACAATGTCTAAATCCGGCATAGTAAATGTGAGAATGGTAATCACAGAGGAAAAAATATTATCAAATATTGACAAGATTCAAAAAATGATAAATCCTAATAGTAAAAAACAAATAATTCAGCTTGAAGAAGATGCATATTTTAAGGATTTAATTGAGTCTATTAAAACATATTTGATAGAATATCCAAAAAAGAAAAATTTCCCTATAAGTGTATATAACGCAGCTTACGGGTTGGTTGAGTTTGCGACTAGCCAATTTGAAGAAAATACAAAAAAGATAGAAGAATTAATAAGACAAAGAGAAGAGAATATTGCACTAGGAGGGGATTTAAAAGATTTAATTGATATAGTAGACAATAAGGAAAAAGATTGGAAAGCTAAGATTCAGGAATCATCTGATAAATTTCCGGAAGATATAATTGAAACATTAAATACACTTGGAAGATGTAAGAGTAAGGAATCTCAAAATTATTTGGATTCTAAAAAATTATTAAAGGCAAGAGTAAATAATTTAGAGTCTAATTTACATATAGAAATTGATATGGAAAGGTTAGAAGATAGTTCTAAAGCATTAAGCTTTATTGGAATAGAAATTGCAGATGCTTTAAAATTAATTCCTGTACCAGAGGAAGGAACTGCTCGAATACAAGAGGAAGAACAACTTACAGATAATATAGAAGATGTTCAAACAATTGAACAAGAAAAAGCAGAATATATTGAGCAAACTACTTTTGAGGCTAAAAAGTCATTATGGCAGAAATTTAAAAATAGCAAATTTGTTAGAGCTGCAACATATATATTTAGAATTAGGGTTAGAATAGAATTACCAAGTAATGCACTTCCAGAAGGAAGAGGAGAAAATTAAAATTTAGAATTTAGAGTTTCTTAGCTATTTAAGGAGCTTGGAAACTTTAAATTCTTGTATTTATACTCTAGAAAAGCCGTCGGTAAAAACGATACACTTAACGTAGAGGAGAAATATGAGAATGTTGCAAATTCTAAAAGTAATGCTTCGTAGAATTTATTAGTCTGTTTATTTAATTAAAAAATAATTAAATAAATTAATAAAAATCTATTGACAAAATAAAAAAAATAATATATAATTTTGACTGTTCAATGAGATGCTCCCTTAGCTCAGTTGGTCAGAGCAACCGGCTCATAACCGGTGGGTCCAAGGTTCGAATCCTTGAGGGAGCACCAACGACGTATATGTTCAAACCATATAGAACAGACTACATAAATACCATTCTGAAAAGGATGGGATTTTTTTTTTCAGTATGTACCATATTATCCCCAGAGTTTTGTACCATTGGTCGAAACTCATAGGGGAGAATGCATTAGTTAAGTATACTAAAACATTCTCCCCTTAAAATAAGTTATTTCAATATTAAGCTGTTTTTCTATTTAATATTTTTTCAATTGTTACTTCAATATCATCAATACTTACTGGAAAAGAAATTATACCAACTCCTCTATAATAAATATCTATTTCTTGTACTTTTTTACCATTTATATTTTCTGTTTTATGAACTAATATAGTTATAATTATAACATATAAGAGCTTTACTTCAAGTAACCCATTTATGTGAATCATTTTTATTTAATTTTTCAGTGTATTAAAAATACATTTATTATATATCATAAACTTACATAGAAATTAAGAAAAAAACACATACATTTGAAATTATTTATGGTATAATATACATAGGACTGAATGGAGGGATTTTTATGTTTAAAAATATTAAATATAGTAATTTTCTAACAGTATTACTAGTAATAATTATAATAGCAGTATTAGGTTTATTCGCATATATATCATATAATATATATACAAATTATATGACAAAAAAAGGAGCATCAGAATATGTAGATACATTTGTTGGAGAAACGGATACAACAGTAGAAGCTTCGGACACATCAAATACAATTATAAATACTTCTATATCAAATATACAAGAAAGAAAATACAATAAAATTTCGAATAATTTATATTATACAGATGAATTAATTGAATATAAAGGACAAGGAAATAAAGAAGAAATATTAAGTTATTATAAAACAATCTCAAATTATCTTGAACAAAAATATCCATCTTTATCGTTTTATATTGCTAATTTTAATTACGATACATTAAACAAGGATAATAATGGAATGATATTTAATGTATATCAAATACTTGATATGGCAATTGTTGATAATACAGGGTTTTCAATTAATATGGAAAATGGAAAAATAAAAGAATATGACTATATTGATTTAGGATTTACTGATTCTGACAATTTTATTTATAACAGTTTAGAGGTTACAAATAATGTTAATATTAATGATGTAAAAAAGACAGCTTTAGATTTAGCACAAAAAAATGCCGACCAAATATTTACACCTAATAGTTCTTCAAAAGTTATAGAAGGTGAGTGCTATTTAAAATATGGTAATGAAAATCAATTTTATTATACAGTTGTTCTTAATAACGGTAGTCATGTGAATATAGATGTAATTACAGGAAGAGTAATAGATACTTATTTCTTTAATGGAATAATTGATTAAAAATGGAGTGATAAATAATGGATTTACAAAAAACAAACAATAATTCAATGATTATTAAATATCAAAATACAGATAATGTATTAGAAGACGTTTGTTCTATCATAGATTCTGCGAA
>CANQFW010000067.1 GCA_947599995.1 uncultured Clostridia bacterium | reverse complement strand
AAATTTTGACTTTTTTATCACATTTCTTCGTTAAACCCTATTCCCAAAACCTCTCTTGAATTCGTAACTACTATGAAGGCCTTTGGATCTATTTTCTTTACCAAATGTTTAACACTTGCAATGTCATTTCTTCTTACTGCACACATTAAAATTATTTTTTCATTATTTGTGTACATTCCTTTTCCATATAGTCCTGTAACACCTCTATTAACTTCTACTTCAATTTTTGAAGATATTTCGTAATTTTTATCTGATACAATAAAAAGTAATTTAGTAAAATATATACCTTCAAACAAAATATCAATCATTTTACCCATTAGGTATATTGCAATTGCTGAGTAGAGTCCTATTTCTATTTTTTTTAGAAAAATCACATTAAATATAACTATTATTGCATCTATTACCGTTATAATACTTCCTGTCTTCAATGAAGGCTCATATTTTTTTACTAAGTTTGTTATTAAATCTGAGCCTCCTGTTGATGAGTTGCACTTTAATATAATTGCTGTCCCTAAGCCTGTCAAAAAACCTCCATATATGCTTGCTAATAAATTATCGTGTGTAACCGCTTCGAAGTTATCGAATAAGTCTATGAAAAAAGATAAGCTTACTGTTCCTATAATACTGTTTATAAAAAATTTTTTTCCAATTTTAAACCCAGCAAAAATAAATAATGGCATATTCAAAATTAACATTGTTGTTCCCATTGGAACCTTTAATAAATAATAGATAACTGTGGCTATTCCTGCAAATCCTCCTATTGATAGTTCATTTGGTAATAGAAATAATGATACTGCTATAGCCATAATGCACGCACCTATTATGATTCCTATACATTGTATAAAAAAAGTTCTTATTTTTTTTATTTTCATATAAAAAATCACCTATTAACATTATTTTATTTTTTTGGATTTTTTATACAAAAAATGTTAATTACAAGTTATATATTCACATTTTAACACAATAAAGAACAAAAGCGGATATTATTAACATTTTCGCTATTTATGACATTTTAAAGTCCACGTCTTTGTTCGTCCGCGAAAAATTGTATAACAATTTTTCTGTGGAATGCTTTATATTATAGGAAGTTCAGAGAACTTTCCTATAATATAAAAAAAGAACTAACCAATTCTACAAAGCATTGCTTTTAGAATTTGTAACGTTCTCATATTTAACCTCTACGTCAAGTCTACCATTTTTAAAGATGACTTTCCTAGAGTATAAAAAAGAAACTAGTATAATGCATTCATTAATTTATTAATGTGCTACTTATATATCTCTTCTTTATTCTCTAAAAAATCATTATAAATCTTTACAATTTCTATTATTGATTTTCCTTGTTTTATATTTTCATCAGATTTAATTTTTAAATCTACATCATATAACTCTTTTAAATTTATAATATTTTGTTTTTTATGACCAACTACATTATTTATATCTATTGGATTTACAGTAATTTCGACCTCTTTAACTTTGACATTTAATTTTTTAATTTTTTCTACAATTACATCATACCATAATCCTGATTCTACAAGTTGTCTAAACGCTGGATGAAAAGGTCCTGCTACTACTTCGCTTTTTTCCTTCGAAGAATCTGATATAGTATCTGTTGGTTGAAGACCTATTCTAATTACATTAATATTCTTTTTGGTAAATATTTTTACTAATTCCTTACATGTTTCTACTGCTTGCACTACAGTTAGAGCTTTATACTCTCCTCTATTATATGCTTTTTCTAGTTTTGTATTTTTTATTACCAAAACAGGATATATTCTTACAATTTTAGGCTTTAGTTTTACAAGAGCCTTTGCTGTATTTATTTCATCTAGCTTTGTACTTTCCGGCAAACCTACCATCATTTGATGACCTAATGTAAACCCATACCATCTAATAAGTTTTGACGCTTTTATAACGTCTTTAAAATTATGACCTCTTCCTGCTTTTTGTAAAATATAGTCATTTGCAGATTGCACACCTAATTCAATTGTTTTAACATGATATTTTTTTAATCTTTTTAGTATATTTTTGTCAATATAATCTGGTCTTGTTGATATTCTTATGCTTTCAATTATTCCTTTTGATACATATTCATTTGTTGCTTCAAGTAATTCTGTTTGAATAGCAGTATCTATTGCAGTAAAGCTTCCTCCAAAAAAAGCTACTTCTATATTTGTTTTATCAATTCTTATATATTTAAGGTGCTCTTCTATTATATTTTTAACATCTTCTGCAGTAACTTGCTTAGCCTGTCCACTAATCGACTTTTGATTACAGAAAACGCAGTCATTTGGACATCCCAAATGTGGTACAAATATTGGAATAATATATTGTTTTTTCATAGAATCACTCCTTTTTATTTTTCTAAAGCTTTTTTTGCAGCATCCATCTGTGCATGTTTTTTGCTGTTTCCACTTCCAGTAGCTAATATTTTTCCATTACATATCACCTCAGCTACAAAAGTTTTGTCATGGTCCGGTCCATATTCATTTATTATTTTATATTCAATATTAACTTCTCCATGTTTTTGAAGCTTTTCTTGAAGCACAGTTTTATAATCTTTCTGTCCTACGTTTCTAGTGGCAATTTCTATATCTTGTTTTAAATTATTAATAATGAATTTTTTAGCTGGTTCTAATCCTCCATCTAAATACATCGCTGCAATAACCGCTTCCACACTATCTGCTAAAATTGCAGGCCTTACTTCCCTGCTACTAGAGCTTTTTTCTGATTTTCCTAAAAGTAAAAAATCACTAAAACCAAGCAATTTAGCTATCTTATATAGACTATTTTCACATACTACACTTGCCCTAACTTTAGTCATTTCTCCTTCTGTTAAGATATCATAATTCTCATAAATGTATATACTAGATATGAATTCTAATATACTGTCGCCTAGAAACTCTAACTTTTCATTGCTTATTTTTTTTCTTTCATATGCATATGAAGAGTGAGTTAATGCTGTCTCTAATAAATTCTTATTATTAAAAGTATACTCTATTTTTTTTTCTAATCCTGAAAAATCCACTTTTTTCACCTCTTTCATAATATTTATTATATACGATTTTTGATATTTTTCAAGTATTTTGTTGTATTTTTTTCTTTGTATGTAGTTTTTTCCTACTAACTTTTAAACGCTTGGTAACTTTGTATGACTTGTTACAAAAAGGAATGGGTTCAATTTATTATAGAACTCATTCCTTAAATGGTATTTTTTTATCATATATTTATAATGTATAATCGTCTTTCTCTACTTCTTTTGACTCATGTATCTCTATAGTTTGTCCATTCTTCATACGATCTCTTCTTAATAACATTTCTTCAAATTTCATTGATTGACTATCTTGTGAATTAATTGTTTCTATCAAGTTATTGTCACTTTCATTTAGAATTCCCTTAGCTTCAGCTACTTGCTTCCATACATTTTCATAAGACGATTCTACCCCAGCTATTCTCGGAGTTTTACTAAAGAATCCTTTTACTCTATCAATAAATCTAGCAAATAGACTCTTTTTCTTATGATCTTGAATTTTATTATTTAACTCTGTCATTTCGTAATCAGCAGAATCTAACTTATCTATTAAATGAGTTATAGACGTTCTTTGATTTTTTAGTGTATCTTGTAGTTGTTCATTATTGTTTGCTAATTTTATTATAGCTTCATCGTCACCTGCAATAATTTTTTCTTGCCTAGTGTTTTTCTCTTCTAATGAAGATACCTTTTTTTCTAGTTTTTCAATAGATTGCTCTTTCTCTTTATTTTGACAATAATTTTTATATGCAAAATCTAGTACAGAATTTGTAAATCCACCTTTATAACCGTTATTCCTTAAAGATTCAAATTTCTTTTCATCGAAGTTGTCTATACTTATTTCATTTGCCTGTATAATATTATTAATCGCATTATCTTTCTCTTTATCAAGTTTATCTTTTATATAAACAATTTTTTCTTGCATATTTTGTTCAACTTCATAACTTTGTCTTTTATAAAATCTATTTTTTTCAGCATTACAATAAGAATAGTCCGTTTCTAATGCGGCAATATTTTTTATATTTTCAGTATCGATTTTTATATTTGGATATTTGTCTTCAAGTGCTTTTACTATATGTTGAGTAAATGTTTCTATATCTGCTGAATACGCAAATGAAGATCCTTTTTCTTTATATAAATTTTCCTCTTTTTCTAGTATATCACTAAAAATTCGTATTATTTCATTCTTCTCTTGTTCCATTTGAAGTCCCCCTATCGTTATTTTTAAATTTTAACCTCTATTTTTATTTTACCTTTCTTTTCCTATTTAGTCAATATGTTTTTTTATTTTTTTCTACTCTATTTTATACTAAAAATTGTATCAATAGCTTTATATAAAATAACTATCTTTCTGTGATCACTATAAAATGAAAAAAGACCCTAGTTCCATTGTTTTATAGAAACTGTAAGGCCTTCTTTTAATTAATTTTATAATAATTGATTTCACATTAGCAACTTACTAAATCATTAATATTTTTATGATTATTGAACATTTTCTTTGATATATTCAACTACATCATTAACAGTAGCTACCTTTTCTGCATCTGAATCTGGTATTTCTATATCAAATTCTTCTTCTAAAGCCATTATTAATTCAACCAAATCTAAAGAATCTGCACCTAAATCGTCTATAAATGACGCTTCTAATGTAACTGATGATTCAGATACTTGTAATTGGTCAACAAGTATTCCTTTTACCTTTTCAAAAACTTCTTCTGAACTCATTTGAAGTTCACCTCCTCTCAAGTTTGCAAATGATATATTTTTATTTAATATCAATTGGTAATAATTCTTATTTATCATTTATATTATATGTTTTTGTATTTGTCAATAGATACTTAAAATTTATTTAATTTTTGAATATATAGTCAGTCTCTCATATTAATAAAAACTTACATTTATAATTAATATAAACAAATATACCGTTTTTAAAGTCTAACAAATTTAAAGTATAACAGCAAATTTTAATCTTTTTTTACTTTTTCAAATTCGGAAATTAAGTTATCTACTGTTTTATTATTTACAAACTGTTCCGCCTGTTTTATAGTAAATTCAAACAATTTTTCATCGCTACTTCCATGTGCCTTTACAACTGGTTTTTTTACACCCAAGAATAATGCTCCTCCGTATGATTTATAATCCATTGATTTAGAGAATCTTTTAATTGCAGGTAATGTTGGAACAGAAGCTATTTTTGATAATATGTTTTTCATAAGACTATCTGTTAAGGATCTTTTAACAAATTTTCCTATACCTTCAACTGCTTTTAGAAATATATTTCCAGTAAATCCATCTGTTACAATTGCATCTATTTCACCTGAAAAAGCATCTCTTCCTTCGACATTTCCAATAAAGTTTATTCCAAGTTCCTCTGACTTTTCTTTAAGTAGTATATAACTTTCCTTAGTTAATTCGTTTCCTTTTGTCTCTTCTGTTCCAATATTTAATAATCCTATTTTTGGTCTTTCTACCCCAAAAGTATTCCTAATATATACTGTTGACATCTGAGCAAATTGTAATAGATTTATTGGCTTACAATTAGTGTTAGCTCCTGAATCTATTAAAACCAATCTACTTTTATATGCTGGTAAAATTCCAGCCAATGCAGGTCTATCTATTCCCTTTATTCTTCCAACAAGTAATGTAGCTCCTGTAAGTAATGCCCCAGAGTTACCTGCAGAAATAAACACATCTCCTTTACCTTCTTTTAACATTTTAAAACCAACAACCATTGATGAGTCTTTTTTTCTTTTAATCGCAACTGTTGGTATATCTTCCATTTCGATTGTATCTGTAGCATTTTGAATTTTAAGTCTTGGAGATATTTCTTCTATACTCTTACCATATAATTCTCTTATTCTTGTTTTTATTACTTGTTCTTTTCCTATTAGAACTATATCAGCTTTAATTTGATCTATTG
This sequence comes from uncultured Clostridia bacterium, assembly GCA_947599995.1. Classification (GTDB taxonomy): domain Bacteria; phylum Bacillota; class Clostridia; order TANB77; family CAG-508; genus CAG-269. The sequence continues at coordinate 1,341 of CANQFW010000067.1, read as the reverse complement.
CATTTATAGCTCCCTTTATATTTGCATCTGGCGCATTGTCTCCACCCATTACATCTAAAAGAATAATCATCGTTTTAAACATTCCTTTCTGTTTGTTTATTTTTTAAATATATTTGTGATGTATGTATTTTATTATTCTTTTTTAAAAAAATCAATATATTTTTGTGAATTTATTAAAAGAAAAGTTATATGTTAGATATATTGAAATGTATAGTTTATTAATATATAGTAATAGTAAGAAATTATACATTTATTTTGCATAAAAAAACGGACTAACAAATTCTACAAATCATTGCATTAAAGAATTTGTAACGTTTGCATATTTCTCCTCTACGTCAAGTCTATCGTTTTTAACTATGGCTTTCCTAGAGCATAAAAAAAAGACTATAATTTTAGTCTTTATTTATTATTTTTTGATTTCTTTTTATTATTACGTTTCTTTTTGTTCTCAGTAATTTTAATTATATCATTATGATAACCTTTTTTAATATTTTTTTTCTTTATTACAGAAAAACCATACTTTCCTAATTTTTTTCCTTGGGCATAATATCCACCATTTGCATATGATATTAAGTCACATTTTTGTATATCAAATGCTCCTTTTTTATCTATAAAATCCTCATTAACATTTATAGCAAGAACATCTGCAATAAACATATGGTGTGTTCCTAATTCTTTTATTTCTTTTACTTTACATTCAATTGATACAGGACTTTCTTTAATCATTGGACATTTTAAGAATTTAGCCCCTTCCTTTGTAAGATTCATTTCTTTAAATTTATCGTACTTTTCTCCTGAACGGCATCCACACCAGTCTGTTGCTCTTGCCAATTTACAAGTAGTTAAATTAATAATAAACTCTCCTGTTTCCTTTATAATTTTATATGAATGTCTTGATGGTCTTAATGAAATATAACACATTGGAGGGTCAGAATTTATTGTACCTGTCCATGCTACTGTTATAATATTTGACTTCTCCATTGTACCACACGATACCATAACTGCAGGTACTGGATTTACAAATGCTCCAGGTTTCCATGTTATTTTTGACATTATATAACTCCTTTTCAAAAAATAAAAAAATCTAGCGATAACCTATCTTCCCAGCAGGGTAACCCACAAGTATTTTCGGCACATTCGAGCTTGACTTCTGTGTTCGGAATGGGAACAGGTATTGCCTCGATGTTATAATCACTAGAAAATTATCATATACTTATTTATATTTATTATTATAATATATAACATATAAAATTATAATAATTATTATATTAAGCACATTCAAAAATACATAGATGAATATTTAATAGTTTTAGTTTATTAACTTCTTCCTAATTTCGTTTA
>CANQFW010000066.1 GCA_947599995.1 uncultured Clostridia bacterium | reverse complement strand
TTAAATATGCCCTAAATAGAGAGATTTTTAATCTCTCTATTTAGGGTGCCTTTTTATGTTGGCTGTGAATTGTAACAACATTTGGCAAAAAAATTTAATTTTTTTGCCAAAACTATTGATAAATAATTAAAATTATGATATAGTATATAGGTGTTCGAGGAAAAATATCGAGGCGTAGCGCAGTTGGTAGCGCGCGTGGTTTGGGACCATGAGGTCGCAGGTTCGATCCCTGTCGCCTCGACCATAAAAAGGAGCTTTATACAAGCTCCTTAAACTTTTATTATGCTATTTTAAGCCTTTTTTTATTTTTCTGACTTTCTTAAAATTCCTCTATATTTGTGCCACTGCATTCATTATTGCATTCAGTTTTAAATTTTTGAATGTAAAAATTGCATTCAAAAATTTAAAAAAGTAATGTTGATTCAATAACATTCTCAATCTGCCTTTGTATCACTTCTATCACTCTTTTCATAATTTATTTGTATAATATCATAACTTTTCATATTTGCAACCCCACCAAACAACGCAATTATAAGCATTACAGCCGAAAAAGAGCATAAAATAAGTTAGGCGTTACCCTAGCAGTATTTTTCATTATTTTTGATTTTCATTTTCACTTACTTTTCTCTCTTGTGCACTCATTTGTTGCTGTACATTATCTGTAAATTCAACATCTAATAGTGCATCAACAACTTGCATTCCCAATTTTTTTGTTCCTACTATACTACTTGTTTCTCTAAAGTTTTCTTTCAAATTAGAAATGCTACTTTCAAGTCTAGTATTTTCAAAATTAGTATACGCAGTTTTAGATAATTCCATTGCATACTGAATAGGATAATCGAACTGTTCTCCCTTATCTTTACTTAATATTTCTGCAAAAGTAGTTCCATCCTCCATTTTAAAATTTTCTGGATGTTCAAAAATGTCTAGCATAGCCTCCAACATACTTTCTTTAATTATATCAGAAATTCTTACTGCTCTTATATAATCTTCTTTTGACCATTTTTTAAATATTTTTTTTGCATCATCTGGGCGTTCATCTTTATCAATCAGATATTGAACACCACTAAACTCTCCACCATATATTTCAGTTTTTTCACCTATAAAATGTTGCATAACCATCATTGTAAGACCACTAACAGAATAGGACTCTAATTCATTATTATCACATAATGCTTGATTAATCTGTTTTATTTCCTCATCTGAAAGAGATTGTCTAATATTTTCGTCAATATATATAAGGTCTGTATTTTCTTCTGAAAAAGGATTTGCTGTATAGGTATTAACGATTGCAAGGTCACTGGGTAAATCGTTTGGTATTAATTGATCGTTCATTAATTTTTTATAAACTAGAAATGATGGAAAAGTTAATGCAGTTAAATATGATTTAATGCCATTTTGTTTTTCGAAATCTACTGTACTTATATGATTGTTCTCCATTATTATGAGAAAAATTGTCATCATTTTCAAAACTAAATTCAGGATTTGTAAATAATTCAAAAATACATCTTCCACTTCTTCCATTGCCATCTTCAAAAAGATGTAATTCATTTATTAAATAATGCAATGCAACTCCACGGTTTCTATTATCTTTCATATTTTTTAATGAATCTGCAATTTTATCAAAGAATCTATTTTGTATATCATTATTAGGAGTAATTAATCCTCCACCCGTATACACATTTCCAGTATATATTTGATTCTCTTCATAAGGAATGTTTCTTGCTTTACTATTAATATATATTAAATATTTTCTAACATCATCACCTGTTAATGATTCCAAAAACTCCTTACTCTTTTGTTCATCTCTTAATATTGCTAGTATTTCATTTTTTTTTATCCATAATATTGCACCTACTCTTTTCCAAACATTTTCTTAAAAAAACTAATATCCTTTTAAAAATGTTTTCTTTATATTCAACTAATTGCATATTTTCAACTTGCTCATTTATAACTTCAGTAGTAATATTGTTTCTATTTTTGAATATATCAGTATTATATTTTTGTCTATTCTCTTCTTCAATTTGATGTCTTTTATTATTTTGAAATGCTTTTATTTTATTTCTTTGCTCATCAGTTGCCCAATAATCTCTAAATAGAATCGCTATAATTGTTCTAGCGATTTTTGATACATCTTGTTCTTGAAGAGTTTTATCAGGATTATACTCAAAAACATAATCTTTATTAGCATTTGTTTCAAAAAGATTTATTTTCTCTTTCGGAATTTTTTCATAATCTTCTTGTGATAAAAACTTTAATATTCCAATCACTTCACTATATGCATTAGCATATTCAATATTAACCATATTATTTCTCCCCTAAATCTTGATTCTCTTTTGTTTGATTAGTAATTCTTTCCTGTCTAGCTATTTCATTATCTACTCTGTCAAAGACTTCAACATCTTGCATTTCTTGCACAGTCTCTTCTCCTAATTTTCTTGTAGTAATTTTCTCTGTTTCTACCTCTTCTCTTATAAATGCAAGAAAATTAGATATTGAATTATCTACGATGTGTTCTTTCCTTGAATATACCACATCCATTTTAGGATATTTGCTATCAAATTCAATTTCATCTTGTTCAGTTAATTCAAATTCTGGTGCAGTAACAATAAAGTCAATTTTTATCTCATCAATTCTGCTTGGATCAGTTTTACTTATATATTGCATAATTTCATTTTGAGCAATTTGAATTAATTTATGAATTCTTCCTATTTTTTCTTTTTCCTTCTCACTATACTCATCTATTTTTTTCTGTATTACAGTTCCTCGTACTTGGTTTTCGTCATAAATAACACTAAATAAGCTATCATCCCCAACATAAATCATACGATATATTTCATCTATTGTTCCTCTAAATTTATTATAATTAGCAACATCATTAAAACTATTTGCTATTTTTCCAAACTCCTCTAAACTTCTTCCATTTTGTGCTTTTAGCAACTCGCCCATAGAAATCTGCATAGCTTTACATAAGAGCCTATTTAAATAATCCTCGATGTGATAATTTGGCATATTGCTTTCAAAATTTAATCCAATAGCTTGAAATTTTTTTGATTTTATCCTTTCTCCTAAGATTTCTTCAGCAACATCAGTTGCAAATCTTTCTGTACAAGACTCGTTCTGTCCAATTCCATTTCCATCTTTATCTTGTATTCCTACATGGTCATATAATTCATCGAAAAAGCCTCTTCCTTCATCTACATAATAATCTAATATATGTTTTTCTTCATGAAGAATTAAAACTAAAGCTTCTTGAAAAGACGATATCTTGCTAACATTAAATGCCATTGCATGTGTATTAGGATTAAATTCTGCTGCCTCTTCTTTATATTTCATCTCATATGCGACTTCATTTTGTAAATATTCATTTAGTTTCGATTCTAGTTCTTCTTTTTTTTCAGGATTAATATATCCTAATTTTATTGCTGTATCGATAATTTGACTACTAGCAATTTGAAATACTCGTTTAAACTCGCTTATTTCCATATAATTCTCGCTTTCTATTTTTTATCTTTTGGTTATTTTTCATTTTAGCAAACTCGACCTATTTTAATATTTTTATCATATCATATCAACCCTGTATTGACAATACTTTAGAGGATTTTCCTAACAAAAAAAATAGACTACCTTTTCAAGTAATCTACTCCATTAATTTAATCATTATTTATCAAGCAATCTTTAGTTACGTTTGCTCCCATTTTGAATCCTTGCCTATAATAAATATAATTCAAAAATCCTATTTCATCTTTTATTAGACTTTTAAAATCCTCTAACATTTCCTTACATTTTTCTTTTATGTTAGCATCTTTAATAGATACAAAAACTATTTTATTATTTTGATATTTCATTTACTAAACTTGAAATATAATATTCTTTTATATTTTCTATTTTTTCGCATTTTAAAATCTTACCAAATACTTTCTCTAGTATTGGTAAAGTTACTTTATCTAGCAATTCTAATTGATTACTATCACATAATCTTTTTACTGCTAATTGATATAGCTTTATTTGATTTAATAGATTTTCTGGTAAATAATCTATATTTTGAATGTATATTTTCTTTTGATTAAATATTGCATTATAATTTGATGTTTCTTCTTGTACTAAATTTTCCTTTTTTATTTTTGAATTAATTATATTTAATCTTTCCTTCAATCTGTTATCACCTATATCTTTATCTATCTCTGTATCTGACTCTTTATCTATATCTATCTCTATTGGACTATTGGGTGGACATTGTCCACTTAATAATTTTTGCTTTTCTCTTTGCTCTCTTTTTTGCTTTGCCCAACCTGTTTCGCTACCTACCATGTTCTCAAATCCTGCTATTTTTAAGCAATTTTCTTTATCTGTATAAATTAAATTTAGCTTTTTAAATAATTCCATTGCAACAATTACAGTATCTCTACTAAAATATTTTGTATCTCTTACTATTTTGTCTGCATCATAAGGAATTATCATTTCTCCAAGTCTTGAAGCTAATTCTCCATTGTTATTTGCAGTCTGTAGGCATAGCATTTGATATAAAACTATATATTTACAGCCATCTTGTTGTGATAATAAAAAATCAATTTCTGCTAGATTAAAGAAATCTGTTTTTAATTTTATCCAATAATATCTTTTTGTTATTTCCATAATTTACTCACTTTCTAGTATTTCTACTCTTTTTCTTTCTAGTATTTCTACTCTTTTTCTATTGTTAAAATTAAGGAAAAATGATATACTACTTTTATAAAGATTGCTTAAGTCTTTATGTGGCATTTGTGCAAAAGTTAGCTCGCCAAAGTGTGCTTTTGTATAAATGCTTTTTCTTTTTATATAGCATCAATCCTTTTTTCCATCTTCCATAAAATATAAGCGATTTTTTGTATTTTTCTTGTTTTGCCGATATTTACAGAAGGAAAGTCTGCACGATTAAATATTTCGTTTGTTTTGTTTTCTCCCATATATAAATCTTTTGCAACATCTTTTACTGTTAGCATTTTAAATGGATCTTCTAAGCTCTTCACAGCTTGTTTTACTAATTCTTTCTTAAGTTCTTCACTAAAACTACCATTCATAATTTTTGTCCTCCTTTGAAATTTATTATATCCATTTTGGATAACAACTAAATAAAAAAATAAACTCTTTTATTTTGTTATAAACCTCCTTTCAAATTTTAGTTATCCGTTTTGGATATTTATATAATAATCCAAAATGGATAATAAGTCAATACCTTTTTCAAAATTTTTTACAATTTTTTTGCCTTTATCTAACTTTATAAATGTGAATTTATCCTAAATATCAATATTTAATTGACTTTCCAAAATGGATATGATAAAATTTAAACATACGATAGAAGAAGGAGAAAATTAATGAGAATTGGGGAAAGAATTAAATATCTAAGAGAAGCAAAAGGATTAACTCAAAAAGATGTAGCAACAAAATTAGGTTTAGAATCTGCTGCTGTTTCAAAATATGAGCTTAATTTAAGAGAACCTAATATTGAAGCATTAAAAAAATTATCAGAAATTTTTGAAGTATCAACAGATTTTTTATTAGGATTAACACCAGATGTTTATATTGGAGAAAAGGATAAAGCTACTTTTAATTTAACAAATATAAAAAATAAGTATGAAAAAAATCCAACTACAGAAATAATTGATACTGATGAAGCTGTGGGTTGGGCTGTAAATGAACTTTGCTGTGGAGTTGGTAAAACAACTTATGGTGAAGTAAAATTAAATCAAAATATATCTTTTGAAGAAATTTCAAAGTTGATAAATAATTTTGAAAAATCAAAAAATCCAAAATCACAGATTTTATTAAAGGTTAGAAATAAAAAAGATAATATAATGATAGTTGAAATTGATTATTTTGGAAATACAGATATGCCATTAAAAGCTACAGATAGAGTTAATTTATATGCAAATAAATTATCTGAAAAATATAATGTGTTGGGATTAGCAATGGATATTGATAAAAATAAAAATTGTAAAATAATATATTCGACTTATATTAAAAAAGGAGAAAATTATTCTATACCATTATTATTACCTAAAACTGTATTGACTACTGGAGAATATTTAGAAATAATGGATAGATTGTAGAAAAGGACTGAATTTATATGAGAGATTTAGAAAATTCAAGATTAGATAGAAAAAATGTATTAAATAACAAATATGCTCTTGAAGTATTAGAAAAAGATTTAGACTTCAAAGGATATGTATTTAATAATGAAATTTGTTTTTTGAAAGAAGATATCGTAAATATTTTTGAAGTTGATGTAAGAACTATTGAAAAAACTATTGAATTTAATTATGAGGAGTTAGTTGAAAATGGTTATGAAATATTAAAAGGGAATAAACTTGATGAATTTAAAAAAATTTGTTACCGGTCAAAATGCCGGTAACAAAATTAATCAACTTGGTATTTTTAGATTTAGAACAGTTCTTAATATAGCAATGTTATTACAGAATAATGACGTAGCTAAATATGTAAGAAATAGAATATTGGATATAGTTATTGATGTATTAGCTGAAAAAACAGGTGGTAGTACAAAATATATAAATCAAAAGGATCCAGATTTTATACCAACTGCAATAGGTGAAATTCAAAATAGGAAAAAATTTACTGATGCTTTAAGAGATTATGTTGATGTTGGAAATTATAAATATGGATATTTTACTAATTTAGTATATGAGTATCTATTTAAAGAGAATGCTGAAGAATATAGAAATATATTAAAATTAGACAAGAAAAATACTGTTAGAGCAACCTTATACTCAGAAGTTTTAGTTGAAATTTCTTCATATGAAGCTGGGATTGCATATGAAATTGAGAAAAAATATAATGAACAAAGTAAAAAGCTTCTAAAAGAGGAAGTAGAAAAAATAATTTACGATATGTTCAATCATCCAAAAGAACAACCAAGAATACAAAATATTCGAACAAAAATGGCAAGTAGAGATTTAAATTTTAGGGATGCATTACATCAAAAATTGCAGGAATACATTAAGGAAGTTCCGACTGAGGAATATGATAAATTTTTAAATGACCAAATAAAAATTATAGCTGAACAATTAGAAGAAAATAAAGATGTTTTTGAAAGGTTAAAAGATAAATAATGGAAGATTTTATAAAGATACAATATTTTGGAATAGAGTATGTTAAAAAGATACATGATGAACAAGTTTTACAATTTGGAAAAAATGGCTTAATGGGAATTAAAGACCAGGGACAATTGGAAAGTATTCTTTGCAATATACAGAATGATGAATATTATCCAACTTTTATAGATAAATTAACTCATCTAATTTTTTGCTTAGTAAAATTTCATATTTTTAATGACGGAAACAAAAGAACAGCAATTGCCTGTTCATCATATTTTCTTCAAATAAATCGGATACGATTATATAGTAGGAAAATTTATACGAGAAATGGAAAATGTTTGTATATGGTTAGCTGAAAATAAATTTGATAAAGAATTTTTAAAGCAAATTATAACAGATATAATAGAGCAAACACATATCACACCAAAAACTAAAATAGAATTGATTAATTTATTATCATAATTTTTACAACTGATATTTACTGCATTCAAACCACATTCAAAAATGGACGAAATGCTTGAAAATAGCAAAAGTTACATGCTATTTTCATGTCACCTCGATCATTTTTTTATTACTTTACGGAACAGAAAAAATTCTGCAAAGTGATTTTTTATTGAAATATCAACAAAAATCCATATTCCGCAAAATTTAAAAAGGAGAATTATTGCTATGGAACAACAATTAAAATATACGACTTAGAAAGAACAATTATTGATATTTTACGAGATAGAAATAAAATTGATTTA